>JBAVCR010000440.1:0-2108 GCA_049586815.1 Anaeromyxobacteraceae bacterium | reverse complement strand
GGACTGCCGGCCGCGACCACCGGCAGGTCGAGCCCGGTCCGGCGGGCCAGCCGGGCGAAGGACGCGTCGCCGAAGGCGAGGGGCACGACCCGGCCGCGGAGCGCGAGGAGCGCGCGCGCCGCCACCTCCGGCCCGATGCCGGACGGATCCCCGAGGCTGACGGCGACCCGGATCGGCATCGCCTCAGGCGGGGGGAGAGGCCTGGAGCTCGGGGATGAGGAGCTCGATGGTGGCCTCGCGCCGCAGCTCGTCGATGTACTGCTTGCGGTAGAGCTCGGCCTGCTGGTTGAGCAGCTTCTCGCGGATGCGGTCCTTCACGTCGTCGTACGGGGGCGCCTTGGCGATGCGGCGGTCATCGGCCTTGAGGATGATCCAGCCGGTCTTGGCCCGCACCAGGCTGGAGTTCTGGCCGCTCCTGAGCGCGAAGGCGATGCGCTCCAGGTCGATGGGCATGGTGCCCTTCTTCACCCATCCCAGGTCACCGCCCGAGGAGGCGCCGGGCCCCTGCGAGACCTGCTTCGCCAGGTCGGCGAAGTCCTCGCCGGCGGCGAGCCGGGCGAGGATCGTCTCGCCGGTGGCCTTGACCCGGGCGTCGTCGACCGGGGGGGCGCCGGCAGGCACCTGCAGGAGGATGAGGCGAAGCTTCACCTGCTCCTCGCCGGCGAACTCCAGCGGGTGGGCCAGGTAGTACCCCTTCACGTCGTCCTCGGAGACCTTCACCCGGTTCTGCACCTTGGCGGAGATGAGCAGGTGGTTCTCGAAGTCCTTGCGGAGGCGGTCCCGGTACGCCTGCAGCGTGAGCCCCTCCGAGGCGAGCGCCTGCTTCAGCATGTCGTCGGAGAGGTTGTTGCGCTTCTTCACGTCCTCGATGGCGCCGTCGATCTGGGCCTCGGTGACCTCGATGCCGAGCGTCTTCACCTCGTTCTCCACCAGCCGCTCGGCGAGCACCTGGTCGAAGGCGCCCTGTAGCGCCTTGGCGCGGGCCCGGTCGCGCTCGGGGCCGGGCGCCATCTCGTCGGCGCGCCGGTACTCGGCCCCGGCGCGCGCCGAGAGCTCGGAGAGGGTGACCACGTCGCCGTTCACCCCCGCGGCCACGCGGTCGACGGTGCGCCGCTGCGCCGGCGTGGTGGTCGGCGCGGAAGCGGCGGCGGGAGCGGCCAGGATCGCTGCGAGGAGGAGTACGTTCGTCAAGGCTTCACCGATGCGACGGCCGCCGGGTCGAGCTGGATCTTCGCCTGGGCCCGGAGGGCGGCCACGTAATCCTCCTGGGCCTTCGCCCGCTTCTCCCGCAGCAGTCGCTGGGAGATGGCGGGCCGCGCCTGCTCGAGCGTGCGGCGGGACGCGGGCCTCTTCTCGATCACCTGGAACACGTGGAACCCGAAGGGCGAGGGCACCACGTCGGAGATGGCGTTCGGCGCGAGCTTGAAGCAGGCGTCGAACACCTCGGGCATTCCCTGCCCCCGGCCGAACCAGCCGAGGTCCCCGCCGCGCTTGCCCTCCGGCGCGATGGAGGTCCGGGCGGCCACCTCGGGGAAGGAGGCGGGCTTCCTGCGGACCTCGTCGCGGAGCCGGGTCGCCTCCTCGCGGGACTGGACCACGATCTGCCGCGCGTGGACGCGCTCGGGCTCCTCGGCCTCGGCCGGGTGGGCAGCGTACCAGGCGGCCACCTCGGCCTCCGTGACCTCCACCCGCGGGAAGGCCTCCTCCTGGAACAGCTTCTCGATGGTGAGCTGATCGCGCAGCCGGCTGCGGAGCTCGGCCACGGAGAGCCGCTCCTGCGCCAGCATGTCGTCGAAGGCGGTCCCCGGGTACTCGGAGCGCAGGGCGAGCAGCGCCCGGTCGACCTGCTCCGGCGCCACCGAGATCCCGCGGGTGCGGGCCTGCTGGAGGAGGAGCGCGCGGGTGACGAGCCCGTCGACGATGCTCGTGCGCAGAACGTCGGTGGGCCCGCCGCCCTCGCCGCCGACGCGCAGCTGCTGCAGCTCCCGCTCGAAGGCCGCGCGGGAGATGGGCTCGCCGTTCACCACCGCCACGGGAGCCGGGCCGGCGCTCTCGCCGCCGCCGGAGCCGGAGCGGCAACCGGCGGCGAGGAGCGAGAGCCCGAGGGC
>JBAVCR010000439.1:0-5263 GCA_049586815.1 Anaeromyxobacteraceae bacterium | reverse complement strand
CGTCTTCGGCGCCGCCCTCGTTTTCCTCACCCCGGGAACCCGGCCGGCGGGCTCTGGCGCCTGGCGCATCGTCTACCTGGGCGCGATGGGAACGTCGGTCGCGAACCTGCTCGCCGACCTCTGGAGGCTCGCGGAGGCGCGAGGGCTCCCCGCCGTGCACGCGACGTGGAGGGAGTTCGCCGTCTGGGCCGCCGTCGCCCTCGCGAGCGGAATCCTCCTCGACCGACTCGACCGGCGCGGGGCGGCCGCCTCGCTGCGCGACCGCCAGCTCCGCGAGGCCAGGGACGCCGCGCTGCGCGCGCGCCTCGCTCCCCACTTCATCTTCAACGCGCTCGGCACGCTGCAGGCGCAGATCGAGAAGGACCCCGCAGCCGCCGCCGCCACCACCGACGCGCTCGCGCGCCTGTTCCGGCAGGCACTCGCCGCGGCCGAGCGTCCCCTCGTCCCGCTCCGCGAGGAGCTCGAGTTCGTCGAGGCCTACCTGGGAATCGAGCGGGCCCGGCTCGGCGGTCGACTCCGCGTGAAAATCGACGTCCCCGAGGACCTCGAGGAGGTGGAGCTCCCGCCGCTCTCGCTCCAGGTGCTGGTGGAAAACGCCGTGCGGCACGGGATCGCGCCGCGGGAGGACGGCGGGGAGATCCGGCTCCAGGTGCGCCGCACCGGGGCCGGGGAGAATCCCGGCATCGTGCTCACGGTGGAGAACCCCGTGGCGCCCGCGTCGACGCCGGGAACCGGCACCGGGCTCGCCGCGCTCCGCGGCCGGCTCCGGCTCCCCGGAGACCTCACCACCGGGCGCGTCGGCGACCGGTTCCGCGCCGAGTTCTTCTGGGGAGCGGCGTGAGCGTCGCTCCTCTGCGCGTCCTGGTCGTCGAGGACGAGCCGCTCTCGCGCGAGCGGCTCGCCGACCTCCTCGCCGCCCAGCCCGGCGTCGAGGTGGTGGCCCGGGCGGAGAACGGCCGGCTCGGGCTCGAGGCCGCGGCGAGGCACCGGCCCGACGCGATCTTCCTCGACGTCGAGATGCCGGGGATGAAGGGCACCGACGTCATGCACGCGCTGCCCCCGCCGCGCCCGGCCGTGGTCTTCGTCACCGCCTTCCCGGAGCACGCCGTCGAGGCCTTCGCCGGGGGCGCCGTCCACTACCTCCTGAAGCCGGTCTCCCGGGTGGGCGTGGCGCAGGCGCTCTCGCGGCTCCGGCCGGAGGACGATCCGCTCCAGGACGGCTGGCTGCGGATTCCGGCGCGACGGCGCGGGGGAACGCGGCTCCTCCGTCCCGGGGAGGTGGAAGCGCTCGTCGCCGACCTGGGGGACTGCGCCGCGTGGACGGCGGAGGGCGTGCTCCCCGTGGACGGGACGCTCGCCCACTGGGAGGAGAGGTTGCAGGCGAGCGGGTTCGTGCGGGTGCACCGGAACGCGCTCGTGCGGCTCGCCGCGGTGCGGGAGATCACGGCGGCGGGGGAGCTCGTCCTGGCGGCGGGACGGATCGCCGTGAGCCGGAGGAGGATCGAGGAGATCCGGAGGAGGCTCGGGGGGTAGGGGCGGGGACGTTCCGACGGGGAGACGTCGCCGTGGGCGGTTCTTGCGCCGGCTGAAGCCGGCGCTGCTAGCGCTGCGCGACCTGGCGCAGGATGTCGAGCTCCTCGAGCGCCTTGCCGGCGCCGATGACCACCGCGGAGAGCGGGTCCTCGGCGAGGAACACCGGGAGTCCGGTCTCCTCGCGGAGCAGCGTGTCGAGGTTCTTGAGCAGCGCGCCGCCGCCGGCGAGCACGATGCCGCGCTCGGCGATGTCGCCGGCGAGCTCCGGGGGGGTGCGCTCGAGCGTCACCTTCACCGCCTCGACGATGCCGTTCACCGGCTCGGCGAGCGCCTCGCGGATCTCCGACGAGGTGATGGTGAGCGTGCGGGGGACGCCGGCGACGAGGTCGCGCCCCTTCACGTCCATGGTGAGCTCCTCGTCGGTGGGGAAGGCGGTGCCGATCCCCATCTTGATGAGCTCGGCGGTCCGCTCGCCGATGAGCAGGTTGTACTTGCGCTTCACGTGCTGGATGATCGCCTCGTCCATCTTGTCGCCGGCGACGCGCACCGAGCGGCTGTAGACGATCCCGCCCAGCGAGATGACGGCCACGTCGGAGGTGCCTCCCCCGATGTCGACGATCATGTTCCCGGAGGGCTCGGTGATGGGCAGGCCCGACCCGATGGCGGCCGCCATGGGCTGCTCGATCAGGTACACTTCCCGTGCACCGGCGCTCTCGGCCGCCTCGCGGACGGCGCGCTTCTCCACCTCGGTGATCCCGGAGGGGATGCCGATGATGATGCGCGGCCGGGCGAACGCCTTCCGGTTGTGCGCGGTCTGGATGAAGTAGCGGAGCATCGCCGCGGTGATCTCGAAGTCGGCGATGACGCCGTCCTTCATCGGGCGGATGGCGACGATGTTGCCCGGGGTGCGCCCGAGCATCTCCTTCGCCTCCTTGCCCACCGCGAGCACGCGGCGCCCGCCGCGGGCGTCCTGCTGCACGGCGACCACGGACGGCTCGTTGGAGACGATGCCCACCCCCCGGATGTAGATGAGGGTGTTCGCGGTCCCGAGGTCGATCGCGAGGTCCCGGGATAGGATCTTGTGGAGCCAGTCGAGCAAGGTCGGTCTCTTGGAAGGGCGCGAATATACCAGGGAACCCGGCCAAGGCAACGCGCGCCGGAGGCCCGATTCCGCGGGCCCTTTCGCGCCTTGCCCCGGCGCTGATACGCTTCCTCCCTCGATGCCCGGACCCCAAGTCCGAACCCTTCGCGACCCGCCGTCCCCGCGCCCCCTCCACAGGTCGGCCGGCGGGCTGGTGGGGAGGGTCATCGGGGACCGGTACCGGCTCATCGCCCCCATCGCCGAGGGGCTCTCGAGCTCGGTCTTCAAGGCCGAGCACGTGCGGATGGGCAAGGCCCTCTGCATCAAGATCCTGCGCGGACCGCTGGCCCGCGATCCGGAGCTGGCCGCCCGGTTCCGGACCGAGGCCCGCGTGGTCTCGCGCCTCTCCCACCCCCACACCATCGCCGTCTTCGACTTCGGGGAGCTGGAGGGCGGCGAGGGGTTCTACCTGGCCATGGAGTACCTCCACGGCGAGAACCTGTACGACGTGCTCCGCCGGGAGGGCCGGCTGCCCGAGGCACGCGCCGCCGCCATCGGCGACCAGCTGCTCGGGGCGCTCGGGGAGGCCCACGAGGCCGGCATCGTCCACCGCGACGTGAAGCCGGCCAACGTGATGCTGCTCCAGCCGAAGAGCGACGCCGACTTCGTGAAGCTGCTCGACTTCGGCATCGCCGAGATCGAGGGGCAGGGACCGGGCGGCGGGCTGGGCACGCCCACCTACCTGTCGCCCGAGCAGGCCCGCGGCGGGGCCCCCGACGCCCGCAGCGACCTCTATTCCCTCGGCGTCCTGCTCTACGAGATGGTGGGCGGCGACCCGCCCTTCGTCGCGCCCCATCCCCTCGCCGTGCTCTCCGCCCACGTCCACGAGGAGCCGGCCCCGCTCGCGAGCCGCTGCTCGGGCATCTCGCCGGCCTTCGCCGCGGTGGTCCACCGCGCGCTCTCGAAGCGCCCCGAGGACCGCTACCCGAGCGCCGACGAGATGCGCGAGGCGCTCCGCGCCGCGGCGGCCCTCCCCGTCCCGGCCACCTCCACGCCTGCTCCCGAGCCGGTGGCCGCCGTTGCCGCCGAGAGCGAGGTGACCGGCGAGCTGGAGATCGCGCGCCGCGTCGACTTCCCGCTCGTCGGCGGCCCGGTCCGGAAGGACCCGCGACGGGCCTTGCTCCCGGCGGCCATCGCCGTCGTGGTGGCCCTCGCCGTCCTCTTCGCGGCCGGGCGCCTGCAGCGGGAGGTGCCCACGGTCGCCGAGGAACGGGAGCCCAACGACGCCCCGGCGACCGCGGCGGCGGCCGCCCCCTCCGGCGAGTGGAAGGCCCTCGCCCGCCAGAACCCGCTCGGCGCGGGCGACCAGGTGCGCGCCTCCGTCGGCGGGCCCGACGTGGACGTCTTCGGGGTCGAGCCCCACGCCCGCGGCGACGCGCCGGACGCGATCCTGCTCCTTCCCCAGCCCGGGCTGGCGCTCGAGGCCCGTGCCTGGGTCCCGCCGGCGGCCGACGAGATCGGCGACGTCGCCCCCGGGTTCACGCCGCTCGCCAGCGGGGATCCGGGGCGGCCCGTCCTGGCGCGATTGCCCGCCGTTCCCTCGCGTCAGGCCCCGGTGCTCGTGGCCGTGCGCGCCGCCTCCGGCGAGGGGCGCTACCGCGCCGTCGCGCTGGGGCCGGGAACCGGCTCCGGCCAGGTGGTGCTCGACGTCCTGCGCGAGCTCGAGGTGGCCGGCCGGATCGACGACGCGCTGCTCCTCGCCACCGCCTTCGCACACCTGGAGCCGGCCTCGCCCGCCCGTCCCGAGGTCCTGCGGACGGCGGCGCGCCTCGTCGGGTCCGCGCCCGGAAACGAGAAGGGGGCCGGCCCGCGCGGGCCGACCCCCTGAGAGACTCCCGGTGAACGGGGTGGAGGCCTAGGCCTCGGCCTCTACCTTCACCTTCACCTTGCCGACCACCTCGGAGTGGAGCTTCACGCCCACCTCGAAGTCGCCGAGCGTCTTGAGCGGCTCGTGCAGGTCGATGGCGCGCCGGTCGATCTGCACGCCGCGGGCGGCGAGGGCCTCGGCGAGGTCCATGGCGGTGACCGATCCGTAGAGCTTGTCCTGCTCGCCCACCTTGCGCTTGAACGACAGCGGGGTGTCGGAGAGGCGCTTCGCCACGGCCTCGGCGCTGGCCTTGAGCTTGGCCGCCTTGGCCGCCGCGACCGCCTTCTGGTGCTCGACCTCGCGGATGTTCTTGGGGTTGGCGAGGACCGCCAGGCCGCGGGGGATGAGGTAGTTCCGGCCGTAGCCGGGCTTGACCTCGACGAGCTCGCCGCCCTTGCCCAGGTTGTACACGTCTTCTCGGAGGATGAGCTTCATGTCTCGCTCCTAGGCCGGCGCGACGGTGTAGGGCAGGAGCGCCAGCACGCGGGCGCGCTTGATGGCCGTGGCCACGTCGCGCTGGTGCTTCGCGCAGTTGCCGCTGATGCGCCGGGGAATGATCTTGCCGCGCTCGGTGAGGAAGTACTTGAGCTGGCCCTGATCCTTGTAGTCGACCTTGGCGGCCTTGTCGGCGCAGAACCGGCAGACCTTGCGGCGGCCGAAGCCCCGCCCGCGTCCACCCTCCTCGCCGTCGCGGTCGCCGCGTCCGCCGCGCTCGTCGCGGT
>JBAVCR010000438.1:0-7955 GCA_049586815.1 Anaeromyxobacteraceae bacterium | reverse complement strand
GCCTCACCGAGAGCCAGGCCCGGCGGGCCTTCCTCCGGGCGCTCCGCGCCGACGCGCTCCTCGGCCCGGACGCCGCGGCGCTCGTGCTGGAGGAGAAGAAGCGCATCCTGGCGCGCGACCTGGGGCTGGAGCTCGTGGAGGGGATCGAGGCGCCCGATGCGCTCGGCGGCCTGGAGAGCTTCAAGGCCTGGATGGAGGAGCGGGCGCTCTCCTTCGCGCCCGACGCCCGCCGCTTCGGCCTTCCCGCGCCGCGCGGGGTGCTGCTCGTGGGCGTCCAGGGCTGCGGCAAGTCGCTCGCCGCCAAGGTGGCGGCCGCGCAGCTGGGCGTGCCGCTGCTCCGCCTCGACCTGCCGCGCGTCATGGGGGCGAGCGAGGGGGCCGAGGAGAACCTGGCCCGGGCCCTCGCCGCGGCCGAGGCCGTGGCCCCGGTGGCCATCTGGGTGGACGAGATCGAGAAGGCCTTCGCGGGGAGCGGCCCCGGCCAGGGATCCGACTCCCGCGCGGCCCGGCTGCTCGGCTCCTTCTCGACCTGGTTGCAGGAGCGGGCCGGGGCGGTCTTCGCGGTGGCGACCGCGAACGACGTCTCCCGGCTCCCGCCGGAGCTCCTGCGCCGCGGCCGGTTCGACGAGCTCTTCTTCGTCGACCTGCCCGACGCCACGGCCCGCCGCGCCATCCTCGCCCTCCACGTGAGGAAGCGCGGGCGCGACCCGGAGCGCTACGACCTCGCGCTCCTCGCCGACGCCTGCGAGAACTTCTCCGGCGCCGAGCTGGAGCAGGTGGTGGTGGGGGCCATGCACCGGGCCTTCGCGCAGGGGCGCGACGTGGAGATGGCCGACCTGCGCCGCGTGGCCCAGGACCTCGTCCCCCTCTTCCGGACGTACGAGGAGGAGATCAAGGGGCTCCGCGAGTGGTCGCGCGGCCGGGCCCGCGCCGCCGGGCGCGAGGGGGCCATCGTCGACCTGTTCCGGCGCAGCGGCCCGTGAGCGACCGGGCATGGCGCGCCTCCGCTTCCACCCCCTGACGCCCGAGCGGCTCCCGGATCTGGAAGCCCTCTTCGGCCCCCGCGGCGCCTGCGCGGGGTGCTGGTGCATGTTCTGGAAGCAGACGCGCCCCGAGTACGAGCGGGGGAAGGGTGCGGCGAACCGCGCCGCCATGCGGCGGCAGGTGGAGGCCGGCGTGGTTCCCGGGATCCTGGCCTACGACGCCGAGGGGCCGGTGGGGTGGTGCGCCGTCGAGCCCCGGGCGGCATTCTCCCGCCTCGCCCGCTCGCGGACCCTCGCCCCGGTGGACGACGCCCCCGCGTGGTCGGTCCCGTGCTTCTTCGTGGCACGCCGGGGCCGCGGGACGGGGCTCACCACGGCGCTCCTCGCCGCGGCCGCGCGCCACGCGCGGCGAGCGGGTGGAACGATCCTGGAGGGCTACCCGGTGGAGCCGCGCGGCCGGAGCGCCGACGCCTGGCTCTACACCGGGGTGGCCTCGACGTTCCGGCGTGCCGGGTTCGAGGAGGTGGCGCGCCGCTCGGCCACGCGCCCGGTGATGCGGCTCAGGCTGCGGTCGGCGCGGAGAGCGCCCGCAGGACGTGGTCGTGCACCCGCCCGTTCGAGAGCAGGCAGTTCCCGGAGGAGGCCGTCGCCTTCCCGGCCAGGTCGGTGAAGCGGCCGCCCGCCTCCTCGGCGAGGACGAGGAGGGGGGCGATGTCCCAGACCTGCACCCCGGCCTCGATCCAGGCCTCGGCCCGGCCGGTGAGGACCATGGCGGCCCCGGCCAGGTCGCCGTAGCAGCGGGCCTGCGCGGCGGAGCGCGCGAGCCCGAGCACGGCCCGCTCGCGCTCCGGGGCGAAGACCCCCCGGAACTCGCCGAAGGAGAGGCTCGACTCTCCCCAGTCGGAGATGCCCGAGACCTGGAGCCGCGTCGGCTCGCCGCCGTCCCGCGCCATGAAGGCGCCGCGCCCGCGGGCCGCCCAGTAGGTCTCCCCGAGCGCCGGCATGGCCATGGCGCCGGCCACGACGAGCCCCTCGTGCTCGAGGGCCACGAGCGGTCCCCAGAACGAGCCGCCGCGGGTGAAGCCGCGGGTGCCGTCGATGGGGTCGACGATCCAGCGGGTGGCGGCGTCGCCGGCGTGGCTGCCGCTCTCCTCGCCGAGGATGGCGTGGGTGGGGAAGGCCGACCGGAGGGTGGCCACCACGGCGGCCTCGGCGTCGCGGTCGGCGGCGGTCACCGGGGTGCGGTCGGGCTTCGTCTCCACGCGCACCCCGCGCCGGAAGTGGGCGAGGCTCGCGGCCGAGGCCGCCCGCACGGCGCGGCGGGCCGTGTCGAGGGCGAGGTCGAGGTCGAGCGGCATGGGCGGACTCTACCACCGCCCGGAAAAGGGAACGGCCGCCCCGGTCTCCCGGAGCGGCCGCTCGTTCGGGCCAGTCCCGGTGCGCCTACTTCTTGGGGCGCATGTCGCCGGTCTGGAGGAACCGGGTGTGGAACGAGAACGCCTCGGAGAACATGTGCGGCGAGTGGAGGCCCGCCGACGGGTTCTTCATGGCGCGCTTCACGTAGTCCCAGAGGATGGGGCGGTACTCCGGGGCGGCGCACTTCTCGATCACTTCCTTGGCCTTCTCCTTCGGGCTCTTGCCGCGGAGGTCGGCGAAGCCGAACTCGGTGACGATGCCGTTCACCTCGTGCTCGGTGTGGTCGATGTGCGAGGCGAAGGGGACGATGGCGGAGATCTTCCCGTCCTTGGCGGTCGCCGGCGACATGAAGATCGTGTAGGCCGAGTTGCGGGCGAAGTCGCCCGACCCGCCGATTCCGTTCTCGATGCCCTTGCCGGCGATGTGCGTCGAGTTCACGTGGCCGTAGATGTCGGCCTCGACGAACCCGTTCATGGCGATGCAGCCGAGGCGGCGGATGATCTCCGGGTGGTTCGAGATCTCCTGCGGGCGCAGGATGATCTGCTTGCGGTACTTGTCGATGTTCTTGTTGAACCGGACCTGCCCCTCGGGGGAGACCGAGAACGCCGTCGCCGACGCCGCGGTGAGCTTCCCGGAGTCGAGCATGTCGAGCATGCCGTCCTGGATCACCTCGGTGTAGGAGATCATGTTCTCGAACGGCCCCTCGTTCAGGCCGACGAGCACGGCGTTGGCGATGTTGCCCACGCCCGACTGCAGCGGGTTCAGGTGCTTCGAGAGCCGGCCCGCCTTCACCTCGCCGTCGAAGAAGTCGAGGATGTGCTGGGCGATGCGCTTGTGGATCTCCTCGGGCGGCTTGAAGGGGGCGTTGCGGTCGGCCGTGTTGGTCTCGACCACCGCGACGACCTTGTTCACGTCGATGTTCCAGAGCTGGGAGCCCTTGCGGTCGTCGGCCTTCAGGATGGGCAGGGGCTGGCGGGTGCCGTGCTCACCGGGGACCGAGATGATGTCGTGCATCCCCTCGAGCCGCTCGTCCTGCCACTCGTTCACCTCGAGGATGATCTTGTCGGCCATCTCGAAGTAGACGTTGTTGGCGCCGCAGGACGAGGAGGGCACGAGCGTGCCGTCCGCGTTGATCCGCGTGACCTCGATGACGGCGAAGTCGATGTGGTTCTTGCCCTTGCCGTAGTACCCGTAGCGCACCAGCGTCCCGGCGTGGGACAGGTGCATGTCCTGGTACTCGATGATGCCGGCGTTGATCTTCTCGCGGGTGATCGCGTCGCCCTGGTAGGGGAAGCGGAACCGCTGCGACTCGACGAAGCTCATCATCGAGTCCTGCTCCGGGCCGGTGGAGGCGCCGGTCAGCACGTCGAGCTTGAGCGGCTTGCCCTTCAGCTTCTCCTCGACCGCGCGCTTCGCAAGCGCGACCGGGACGGCCTTGGGGTAGCCGGCGCCGGTGAAGCCGGACATGCCGACGACCGCACCGTTCGGGATCAGCGCGGCGGCGGCCTCGGCGGACATCACCTTGCTCTTCAGCCCCTTGTGAAGGATCCGATCACCCATCGTGTGGTTCTCCTCGCGGACTCGCGGTCCGGTTGCGTGCGTTGGGGAACAGCGGGCCTCCCTCCCGGAATCGCGCGGGGGGAGGGCAGGGTCCGGCAGGATAGCCCGAACGTGACGCGGTGTGGAAGCGGAAGAAGCCGGGGCGTGACCCCCGTCAAGCGACCAGGAATCGCCCGATCTTCTCGACGAGGTGCGTCGAGGATGCGTCGCGCCAGGAGGCGGTCACCACCCGGCGCCCGTCCTCGGTGCCCTCGAAGGCGCCCTGGGACCCCAGCCATTCCATGGCGTTCTCGAGCGTGGCCTTCGAGATCGACTCGCGCATCAGCACGTGGCCGGAGAGGAATTCCGCGCGGCCCCGCTCGAGCGCCTGCTTCACGAGGGCCTTGCGGTCGGCCGAGCCCCCCTCGATCCCGGTCGTCCGGACCGTCTCCGCGGCGACCCGGTAGGCCTCGAGGTAGGGCCGGGTCAGGTCGGCGAGGAAGTCGAGGTGCGACCGCGCCGGGCCGGGCGCGGTCACGCCGTCCCGCTCGACCACCGCCCCGAGCCGGACGAGCTGGTCGAGGCGGGAGCGGAAGGCGGCCTCGAAGGTGGCGCCCACCGGGTACATGAACTCGAGGCGGAAGAGGCGGGAGAGGAAGCGGACCTCCTCGCTGACCACCTCGAGGGGTGCGCCGGCGGGGTGGGACCGGACCGAGGCCGAGACGAGCGAGAGCCCGACGTACCGGTTCAGGATCGCGTTGCGGTGGAAGTCGAGGTAGGTCCGCTTGGCGTCCGGGACCTGGTAGATGACCTGGCCGCCGGCCTGCTGCAGCTCGATGACCTTGCTGCCCGCGAAGGTGGCGAGCGCGTCGTGGATGGGCCCCGGCGAGAGCGGGCTCGCCGGCGCCTCGGCGAGGCCCGAGGCCACCCGGGCGCCCTCGGAGAGGGCGATGGAGCGGAGCAGCTCGACCCGGTCGGCGACCTCCGCGGCGGAGAGGCCCCGGCGGACGTGGGAGAGGAGCGCCGCGGCGACGAGGCTCACCGGCGTGACCGTCACCACCTCGGCGATGCCCCACATGATCCGGTTCGCGAGGTGCTGCACGAGCGACCGGCGGACGTCCGGGCCCCGCTCGTCGGCCTCGAGGGTGAGGGTGGTGCCCCCGGCGCCGTCCTGGGCGGCCGCCAGCTCCCGGAGCGAGATGGGGGTCCCGAACTGGAGGTAGATGCGGCCGTAGCGGCGGAGGAGCGCGCTCGGGGTCCGCAGCAGCGCACCGAACGACTCCTTCTTCTTCTCCCCGCCGGCGAGCTCCTGGGCGTAGGAGGCGCCCTCCACGAGCCGCTCGTAGTCGACGGCGATGGGCACGAAGAGGACGTCCTCGACGGCCCCGTCGGTCCAGGCGTCGACCTCCATGGAGAGGAGCCCGGTCTTGGGGAAGAGCAGCTTGCCCGTGCGGGAGCGCCCCCCCTCGGGGAAGAACTCCTGGGTGAAGCGCTCGCGGAGGAGGTACTTCACGTAGGCCCGGAGCGTGGCGCTGTAGATCTTGTCGCCCTTGAAGGAGCGCCGGATGAAGAAGGCGCCGGCGCGACGGGCGATGGACCCGAAGGGCCAGAAGGCCAGGTTGATGCCGGCCGCGATCTGCGGCGGGATGAGGCCGTGCTCGTAGAAGGCCCACGAGAGCAGCATGTAGTCGACGTGGCTCTTGTGGCTCGGGGTGAGGACGAGGGGCTTCTCGGCCGCCAGCCGGCGGACCTCGGCGAGCCCCCGCTCGTCGATCTCGACCCGCTCGTACATGGTCTGGAAGATCCAGCGGAAGAGCGGCCGGATCATGTCGATGAAGAGCGGGGAGTAGCGGCTCGCGATCTCGCGCAGGTCGCGCAGCGCCTCGCGCCGCACCGACCCGGCCGACCGCCCCTTCTGCTTCGCCACGTGCTCCAGCACCTCCCGCAGGTGCCGGTCCCGCATCACCTTCTCCTCCACGCGGGTGGGCGTGCGAAGGGGAGGGCCCACGGCCGCGCGCAGCTCCCGGGCGAGGTGGTGGTGGATGGTCCCGCGCGCCTTGCGGGCCACGAGCGCGTCGGGCTCCCCGGTCCGCTCGGCCAGGAAGGCACGGAGGTCGATGGCGCGCCCCACGCGCAGGAAGGCCCGCTTGTAGTTGCGGAGGAAGGCCACCGCGGCGGGCAGCGTGGTGGGGGACTCCGGGGAGCCCCAGACGAGGTCCCAGATGGGCGGGACCACGCGCTGGGCCCGGCGGCTCCAGACCAGGATGAGCGGGACGAGGAAGACGGGGCGCTCCTGGCGCCGCTGCAGCTCGACCAGCGCCTCGAAGGGGGGGGCGCTCGCCTCGTGGGAGTTGAGGAAGATGACGGCGGTGGACTGCCCGCGCGCGGCGGCCTCCACGAGCGCGCGCTTGCTGCGCCAGACCGCGGCGAGCCACCCGAACAACCCGACGAAGTTCACCGCCACCCGGAGCGGCGGCAACCCGAGGCGCCGCACGAGCCAGTTCACGTAGAGGTAGTTGATGAGCCCGGACGACCGGGCGACGAAGACCACGCTTCCCCGGGCGGCGAGCGCCGTCATCTCGGCCTCGAGCCCGTCCGGGAGGTGGATGGGGTCGAACCAGCGGTCGAAGAGAAGGCGACGGCGACGCGGGTCGCGCGGGGAGGCGGGGCTCTGGGACGTGGGCTCCAATCGCCGTCCGGGGTGCTACGCGCCGCGCTGCTTCACGCGCCCCTCGCGGTCGAGGTACCAGGGCTCCACGAGCAGGGCCTCGACGTCGGGCCGGTGCCCCTTCACGTCGGCGCCGAGGTCGTGGAGCGCCTGGAGCACCTCGCCCCGCACCCGGGCGTTGTCCCGGTCGCGGAGGAGGAGCGCGATGAGGGCCTCGCGGCTCGCGTCGGTCGGCGGGGCCACGGCGATGGCGCGAGCCGCCCCGATGCGGACGTCGTCGACGAAGTCCTCGAGGAGCGGCAGCACGGCGAGGTCCCGCGCCGGGCCGCCGGCGGGGACGACCGAGGCGAGGTCCGGGTGCTCGCGCAGCCAGGAGAGCAGGACGAGCTTCTTCTCCGGATCGCGGGTGTACTCGCGCCCCAGCTTCTCGAGCAGGTCGTGCACCGTGCCGACGAGCTCCTCCGGGGGGGCGAGGGAGGCGAGGACGCCGAGGCCCCAGGCCACGCCGGACTCCTGCGAGGCGAGGAACTTCCGCACCGGCCCGAGCGCCCTCGGCCCGGCGGCGACGAGGATGGCCCGGGCCTGCTCCTTCTCCTCGTCGTCCTGGATGCCCACCTCGGCCCGGATGGTGAACCGGAGGCAGAGCACCTCCAGGGCCGCCTCGGTGCCGAGCTCGCCCAGCTGCTCGATCGCCTTCTGCCGGTTCTCGGCCGGGCCCCACTTCTGCGTGATCTTCTGGCCCAGCTTCTTCAGGCTGGCCTGCTCGCGCGACTGGCGGTTCCCGAAGATGTCGAGGATTCCCATGGGACGCCCTTCTACAACGAGATCCCGGCGCGCGGGTCGGACTTGTAGAGTTCCTGCAGCGGCTTCACCGCCTCGCGGAGGGCGTCGCTCTCCTCGGGGAGCACGATCTTCGCGACGGCGTAGAGGTCGCCGCGCAGTCCGCCGCGCAGGTCCGGCAGCCCCTTCCCGCGGAGCCGCAGCTGGCGCCCCGACTGCGTGCCGCCCGGGACCTTGAGCTGGACGGGGCCCTCGAAGGTGGGGATGACCACCTCGGCGCCGGCGGCCGCCTCGGGGACGGTGAGGGGGAGGTCGAGGTAGAGGTCGCGGCCGTCGCGCCGCACGCCCGGGTGCTCGCGGAGCCGCACCACCAGGTAGAGGTCGCCGGCGGGGCCGCCGTTCGCCCCTTCGCCCCCCTGGCCCGAGAGCCGGATGCGCGATCCGTCGTGCACGCCGGCGGGGATCTTCACCCGCAGCGTACGCCCGTCGACGTGGAGGTCGCGCTCGGCGCCGAGCACGGCGTCGCGGAGGTCGACCTCCAGGGCCGCCTCGGCGTCGTGGCCGGGGAC
>JBAVCR010000437.1:0-5999 GCA_049586815.1 Anaeromyxobacteraceae bacterium | reverse complement strand
GCGCTGGGGCCCGAAGAAGTTGGGGAGGCCGCGCGTCGCGAGCGCGTCGGCCGCCGCGCGGGCCAGCGCCGCGTCGCCACCGCGCACCGCGATGGAGAAGCGGTTGCCGCGGGAGTGGCCGGTGCGGAGCTTGTTGCCGTGGCGGGAGACGGCGAGGACCCGGAAGCCCTCGCCCTCGAGCGCGGCCGGCCCGGGATCGCGCGGAAGCGGGAAGGAGAGCCACTGGGTGGTGACGGCGTGGCGGTCCTTCAGCCCGGCCACGCCCACGTCGCGCTCCTGCACGCCCAGGCGTCGGGCGAGGTCGCGCACGAGGTCGCGGGTGGTCCGGCCCCTCTTCTCGACATGGAGCCACAGGTGCGGCCCGGCGCCGGCCGGCGCGTAGGCCGGGATCTCGTCGACGCGGAAGTCCTCGGGGCTCGCCTTGATCGTGCCCCCCGATCCGGGCAGGTCGGCGGTGACGAGCGGCAGGGAGCCGGGCGCGCTCACGGCGCGGCCACCGCCGACTCCACCTCCTCGAGCCGGCGCTTCACCGACTGGGAGACCGCCTCGTCGGCGTCGCGCGGGAGGCGCTCGCCCGACTGGAACAGGTAGAAGAACATGAGCTCGCGGAGGGCGCCCAGCAGGATGCGCACGTGGTCGCCCCGGGGATCGAGGCGGGCGGCCTCGTCGACGCCGAGGGCGGCGAGGGCGACGAGCAGCCGGTTCTCGTCGAGCGACCCGTCCGTCTGCACCGGGACGCCGCGCCAGAGCGGGGCGTGGCGGGAGGTGGGGTCGGCGAGGAAGGTGGTGGCGTCGTCGACGACGGCCTTCGCCGAGCCGTGGGCCCCCACCGCGCGGACCACCTCGCGGAAGATCTCGTTCATGCCGGCGAGCACGGCGCGGGCCCGGTCCTCGGAGGCGGCCGGCCCGTGGGTCTCGGTGGTGGCCTCGACGTAGCCCGCCTCGGCGAGCCGGTAGAGGATCTTCGTGGCGTCGAACTCGGAGAGGTGGGCCTCCCGCGCCACGTCGAGGACCCGGCGCCGGCCGTCCACGAGCTCGAGCAGCCGCTCCTCGTCGGGCTCGAGCGCCACCGGCTCGCGCGGCTCGCGGCGCCGCAGGAAGACCTCGCCGCCCGGGATGCGCCCGCGGAACAGCTCCATCTCGTCGATGCGGCGCACGGCGTCCATGAGGACGGCCTGGGTGTCGAGGGAGAGCGACGGGCCGGCCGGCTCGTCCTCGCCCTGCACGAGGTAGAAGACCCCCTCGCGCGCGGTGAGCACGGCGTGGAAGATGGCGGTCACCTGCTCGCGCACCACCCGCCACCGCTCGGTGATGGGCAGCGTGCCGTCGGCGGGGAAGCCGAGGCGTGCCGCCACCTCGACGGCCCTCTCCCCGCGGACCTCCGAGGTGGAGGCGCGGACGCGCCCCTCCCGGAAGGAGACGGAGCGGCTGCCCCCGTGGGCGAGCACGGTCAGCGTCCCGGTCATGCGGGCCTGGTGGACGAAGCCGACGAAGTCGGCGAGCGGGAAGGCCGCCAGGTCTCCCGCCAGGGTGGCGCCGGGCGCCGGGGTGGGGCCGCCGGAGGCCGGCAGGCGCACGGCGATGAGCAGGTCCGGCGCGGACGGCAGGAGCTCGAAGTTCCCCGCGCGGTCGGCGAGGTCGCGGCGCACCTCGTCGGTGCGCGTGACCACCCGCCCGTGCGGGTCGATCTGCAGCGAGCGGGCCACTAGTCCTTCCAGCCCGCCTTCGCCCACTCCTCCTCGTCCTCGAGGACGAACTCGAGCACCGTGTCGGAGTAGTCGGGGATGACGTGGCGGCGTCCGTTCACGAAGAGTGTCGGGGTCCCGAGGACGCCGGCGCGCCGGGCCTCGAGCATCGCGCCCTGGACGCGGTCCCGGTACTTCCGTTCGTTGAGCGCGCGGCGCAGCCCCTCGCCGTCCTTGCCCAGCTTGTCGGCGAGCGCGACGAGCGAGTCGGTGTCGAGCGACTTCGGGTTCTCGAACATCGCGTCGTGGAAGGGCCAGAAGATGCCCTGGTCGCGCGCCCACTCGGCGGCCTCGGCGGCCGGCTCGGCGTGCGGGTGCCCCGGGATGGGGAAGGGCTTGAAGTGGAGCTTCACCCGGCCGGGGTGGGCCTTCACGAAGGCCTCCAGCTTGGGGCGCAGCTGCTGGCAGAAGGGGCACTCGAAGTCGGCGTACTCGACGAGGGTGATGGTGGCCTTGGGATCCCCGAGGGGCGCGCCCAGGCTGGCGGTCTCGATGCGCGCCCGCTTCGCCTTGTCGAACGAGGCGTAGTAGTCGGTGAGCACGCGGATGACCTCGTTCGAGGAGAGCCCCATCCCGGCGAGCCGCGCGGCGAGGGCCGCCATGCGCGGCGCGTGCTTGCAGTCCGTGTGCTCGGTGAGGCAGCCGAGCAGCGTGTGGGGGCAACCGCAGTAGCAGAACTCGTCGGCGAGCACCCGGGCGAGCACGTCCTTCTGGGGCGGGGTGAGCGTGGAGACGCCCACGGTGCTGGGCACGCGCGCCCAGTCGACGGCCGGGACGGGGGCGGGGGGGGCGGAGAGCGAGAGCGCGAGCAGGAGGGGCAGGGCGGTGGTCATTCGGTTCCGGTCGGTGTAGGGAGGCGGGATTCTAGCACCGGGGTTAAGTAGCGCAGCGGATGGAACATTCCAGGGTCGAGGACGGAGTGGTGCGAAAGGACCCGGGAGGGCGCCTGGGGGTGGCGCTCGTGTACCCGAACGCCTGGCGCCTGGGAATGGCCAACCTGGGGTTCCACGCCGTCTACCGCATCGCCAACGCCGAGGCCGACGTGGCCTGCGAGCGGGCGTTCCTTCCCGAGGAGCCGGGGGTCGAGCCCCGCACCGTCGAGTCCGGACGCGCGCTCCGCGAGCTCGACGTGGTGGCGTTCTCGCTGTCGTTCGAGGACGACTACGTGAACGTCCTCGACGTGCTGCGCCGCTCCGGGATCCCGCTGCGGTCGGCCGACCGCGACGGGCGCCACCCGCTCGTCGTGGCCGGGGGAATCGCCGTCCAGATCAACCCGGAGCCGCTGGCCCCGTTCTTCGACCTCTTCCTCGTCGGAGAGGGGGAGGAGCTGCTCCCTTCCTTCTTCCGTGCCATGCGCCGCCCCGAGGCCCGGGGCGCCCGGCCCGAGGCGCTGCGGGCGCTGTCGCAGCTGCCGGGAGCCTACGTCCCCTCCCTCTACGACGTGGCCTACGCCGACACCCGCGACCCGGGCGGGCGCTGGGTCACGCGCTTCGAGCCGCGGGAGGGGGCGCCGGAGCGGGTGAAGCGGCTCTACGTCCCCGACCTGCGCCAGGTCCCCACCAGCCGCGTCGTCGACACGCCGGGGGCCCAGTTCGGGGACCTCTTCCTCACCGAGGTGGCCCGCGGATGCCTGTGGGGCTGCCGGTTCTGCGCCGCCGGGTTCGTCCAGCGCCCCTACCGCGAGGTGGACCTCGAGGTCCTCCGCGGGGAGGTCCGGAAGGGCATCGAGAAGGGGCTGCGGGTCGGGCTCGTCGGCCCCGACACGAGCGACTACACCGGGCTCGACCCGCTCACCTGTTTCATCGGGGAGGAGGGCGGCACCTTCAGCCCGTCCTCGCTCCGCGTCGACGCCATCACCCCGGAGCTCGCGGCCCGCATGGCGGCCGGCGGGGAGCGCTCCATCACCATCGCCCCCGAGGCCGGCACCGACCGGATGCGCAAGGTCGTGAACAAGGACTTCCCCGACGACCGCATCGTCCAGGCGGCCCGCGACGCGCTCGACCAGGGCATGCGCCACGTGAAGCTCTACTTCATGTGCGGGCTGCCCACCGAGACCGAGGAGGACGTGGCCGGCATGGCCCACGTGGCCATGCGCATCCGCGAAGAGGTGATGCTTCCGAAGGCGCGGGCCACCGGGCGCATGGGGCGCATCACGCTCTCCGTGAATCCGTTCGTCCCCAAGCCCTGGACCCCGTTCCAGTGGGCGCCCATGGAGGACGCGGGCTGCCTCGCCGCGAAGCGGCGCCTGCTCGAGAAGACGCTCCGCCCCCACGGGATCGAGGTGGAGTTCATGAGCCCCCGCGAGGCCTGGGTCCAGACGCTCCTCTCCCGCGGCGACCGGCGCTGCGCCGACCTCCTCGAGTCGGCGCTCGTGGAGCACGAGGGGAGCATCGGGCGGGCCGTCCGGCACTGGCCCCACGATCCCGAGTTCTTCGTCGGCCGGCAGGTGGGACAGGACGAGCGGCTGCCCTGGGACTTCATCGACCACGGGCTCGAGAAGTCCTTCCTGGCCCGGGAGTACCGGCGGGGAACGTCGGCGCGCATCACGCCGAAGTGTGCGCTCTCCACCTGCCGCGCCTGCGGCCTCGACTGCGCCGACCACCCGGAGCTCGTGCTGCCGGGTCCCGCCCGGGTGGGCGTCCCGTGAACGGACTCCACCCGTTCGACGGCGCCATGCAGGAGGCCATCACCCTCGCCGCCGAGGCGGCCCGGGCGGGCGAGGTCCCGGTGGGCGCCGTGGCGGTCCACGAGGGCAGGGTGGTGGGGCGCGGCCGCAACCGGCGCGAGGAGGACCGCGACCCCTGCGCCCACGCCGAGCTCCTCGCGCTCCGCGAGGCGTCCCGCACGCTGGGGCGCTGGAGGCTCACCGGGGTGACGCTCGTCGTGACCCTCGAACCCTGCGCCATGTGCGCCGGGGCCCTCGTGCTCGCGCGCATCGACCGGCTCGTCTTCGGCGCGAGTGACCCCAAGGCGGGGGCGGTGGGGTCGCTCATGGACCTCTCCGCGGACCCTCGCCTCAACCACCGCTTCCCGGTCGAGCGGGGGCTCCGGGGCGAGGCCTGTGCCGAGCAGCTCCGGGCCTTCTTCCGCGCCCGCAGGGCAAACGGCGGCGGCTCCGGGGAAAATTCCGATCCTTCCGCCCTTGGCTCCGGGGGGGAAATCGGTTAGATCCGCCCGCGGAGAGCTGGCCGAGCTGGTCGAAGGCGCCTGACTCGAAATCAGGTGTACGGGCAACCGTACCGTGGGTTCGAATCCCACGCTCTCCGCATCGTTTCTTTGGATGTAAGAGACTGGAGAGGTGGCCGAGCGGCCGAAGGCGCACGATTGGAAATCGTGTGTACCTAACGGTACCGTGGGTTCAAATCCCACCCTCTCCGCCAGTAGGATAAGGAGCCGGTCCAGAATCCTCGGGCGACGTGGGTTCAGTCGAACCCCGCCAGGCCCGGAAGGGAGCAACGGTAGGCTGTCCTCCGTGCGCCCGGGGATTGTGGGCCGGCTCCTCGTTTTCTGAGGTGAACCATGGGTTACCTCGTCCTCGCCCGGAAGTACCGCCCCCAGACGTTCGGCGAGATGTCGGGCCAGGAGCACGTGGTCCGCACGCTCTCGAACGCGCTGGCGCGCGGGCGGCTCGCCCATGCCTTCCTCTTCACCGGTCCGCGCGGCGTGGGGAAGACCACCGCCGCCCGGCTCGTGGCGAAGGCGGTGAACTGCGAGAAGGGGCCCACCGCCACCCCCTGCGGCACCTGCGCGGCCTGCGTGGAGATCACCGAGGGGCGCTCGGTCGACGTCATCGAGATCGACGCCGCCTCCAACAACGGCGTCGACAACGTCCGCGACATCGTCGAGGGGGTGAAGTACCGCCCGGCCCGCGACCCCTACAAGGTGTTCGTGGTGGACGAGGTCCACATGCTCTCCACCGGGGCCTTCAACGCGCTGCTGAAGACGCTCGAGGAGCCGCCTCCCCACGTGCTCTTCGTCCTCGCCACCACCGACGTGCACAAGGTGCCGGAGACCATCGTCTCCCGCTGCCAGCGGTTCGACTTCCGCCGCCTCGACCTGCGCCAGATCGCCGACCAGCTCGGGAAGGTGGCGGCCGCCGAGGGGATGAGCCTCTCCCCGGCGTCGCTCGCGCTCGTGGCCCGCGCCGCCGAGGGCGGCATGCGCGACGCCCTCTCGCTCCTCGACCGGGTGCGCGCCGCCTGCGGCGACACCCCGGCCGACGACGCGGTGGCCGAGGCGCTCGGCGTCGTGGAC
>JBAVCR010000436.1:0-6291 GCA_049586815.1 Anaeromyxobacteraceae bacterium | reverse complement strand
TCCCCGCCGTGGACGCCCGCAGGCTCGCCGGCGACGCCGAGCGGGCCCGCGAGCTCGAGGCCCGGGCCACGAAGGGCTGGGGGCTCGACACCGGCGTGAAGGGGACGCGCGACTACCTCGGCACCTGGGGCGTGCAGGCAGTGGTCGGCTTCACCTTCCCCCTCTTCGACCGGGGGGAGCGCGAGGCCGCGCCCCAGGCCGCCCTGGCGGCCCGCTCCGAGGGGGAGGCGCGGCAGGCCCGCGCCGTCGCCGCCACCGAGCTCGCCCGCTCCCTCCACGAGGTCGAGCACACCGGCGAGGTCCTCGAGGCCGTCGAGCGGGAGCTCCTCCCCGCCGCCGAGACGAACGCCAAGGCCCGCGCCGAGTCGATGCGCGCCGGCGAGACCACGGTGCTCGAGGTCCTCGTCGCCCACCGCGCCTGGGCCGCCGCCCGCGCGCGGCTCACCCGCGCAGAGGCCGCCCACGCCTGGGCCCGGGTGAAGGTCTCCATGCTGCTCGCCGACTTGACGCCGGGAGGCGCGAAGTGAACGTCCCCATCCGCAGCACCGCCCTCGCCGCGCTCCTCGCGCTCGCCGCCTGCGGCAAGCCCGCCCCCGTGCAGGAGGAGCAGCCGCCCACCCCGAGCTCTCGAACACCCTGGGTGAAGGCCCGCTCCAGCGAGGGCGTCCCCTTCCTCGAGGCCCCGGCCCAGGTGCTCCCCTCGCCCGAGGGGCAGGTCGCGGTGGTGCCGCCCTACCGGGCCCGGGTGGTCCGCGTGCTCGTGCGCCCCGGACAGAAGGTCGTGAAGGGGCAGGCGCTCGTCGAGGTGGTGATGCCCGAGGTCTCGACCGCCGCCGGCAACTACGCGGCCGCCACCACCCGCGTCGACGCCTACGAGCGGCGCAAGGTCCAGCTCGACGCGCTGAAGAAGGACGGGCTCGTGCGCCTCGCCGACGTCCTCGAGGCCGAGACCAAGCTCGCCGAGGCGAGAGCCGAGCAGCAGTCGGCCGCCGGCCAGCTTCGCGCCGCCCAGATCGGTCCCGCCGAGGCCGCCGACATCGTGGCCGGCAAGGCGCCGGTCTCGCTCCGCAGCCCCATCGCCGGCGTGGTGACCGCGGTCGGCGCGTCGGTGGGCGACAACCGGGAGCCGAGCGGCGAGCCGGTGGTGCGCGTGGCGGGGGAGGGCGACTCCCGCGTCGAGGCCCGCTTCGCACGGCCCGTCGACATGGCGAACGCGCGCTACGAGTTCATCCTCTCGGGCGGCAACCGCTACCCCCTGCACCTCGTGGCCCGCGCGCCCATGGTCGACCCGCGCGACGGGACCATCTCCGTCTGGCTCGTGCCCGACAAGGGCGTGACGCTGCAGTCCGGCCTCACCGGCCGCGTGGCGGTGACGCTCCCCGGTGCCGCCGGCGCCGCGGTGGTGCCCGCCCGCGCCGTCGCCCTCCAGGGCGGGGTGGCCCACGTGGTCGTCCGCCGCGAGGGGAAGGCGGAGAAGGTCCAGGTCGACGTCTTCGCCTCCTCCGGCGCCGAGGCCCTCGTCACCGGCGTCGCCACCGGCGAGGAGGTGGCCGCCGACTTCGCCCTCGCCGAGGTCGCACCTTGATCCAGGCGCTCGTCCGCTGGTCGGTCCGCCACCGGGTGCTCGTGGTGACCGCCACGCTCGCCCTCATGGTGGTGGGCGGCATCGTCGGCTCCTTCCTCAAGTTCGACGCGCTCCCCGACACCACGAACAACCAGGTCCTCGTCCTCACCCGCGCTCCCGGCCTCACGCCCGAGGAGGTGGAGCGGCTCGTCACCCGTCCCGTCGAGGTGGGCCTCGGCGGCCTTCCGGGCCTCGTGGAGCAGCGCAGCCTCTCCCGCTACGGCATCTCCTCGGTCACCGCCGTCTTCGAGGACGGGGTCGACGTCTACCGGGCCCGCCAGATGGTGCAGGAGCGGCTCACCGGCCTCTCCTTCCCGCCCGGCGTCACCGCGCCGGAGCTCGGGCCGGTGACGGGGGGCCTCGGCGAGATCTTCCACTTCACCCTCGACTCCGCCCGCCGCAGCCCGGCCGAGCTCCTCGAGATCGCCCAGTTCAAGGTCGCCCCCATGCTCCGCAGCGTCCCGGGCGTGGTCGAGGTGAACACCTGGGGCGGGGAGCAGCGGGTGCTCGAGGTGAAGGTCGACCCGGTGCGGCTCGCCGCCCGCGGCCTCTCCCTCGACGACGTCCGCGTGGCCCTCGAGCACGCCACCGGCACCGCCCCGGGCGCGGCCATCCCCGCCGGCTCGGGCCAGACCCTGCTGCGGGCCGTGGCCCTGCCCCGGAACGCGGGGGACCTCGGCTACGCGCTCGTCTTCCACGGGGAGAGCGACAGGAACCCGGTGCGCCTCTCCGAGGTGGCCGAGATCTCCATGGGGGCGTCCACCCGCATCGGCGCTGCCACCGAGAACGGGAAGGGCGAGACCGTCTACGTGATGGCGCAGATGCTCCGCGGCGAGAACGCCCTCGACGTCATGCGGCGCCTGAAGAGGCAGATGGTCGAGGTCCGCAAGGTCGTCCCCGAGGACGTCTACGTGGACGTGGTCTACGACCGCAGCGCGCTCGTGGAGGGCACGCTCCGGACCGTCTTCAAGAACCTGCTCGAGGGCGGCCTCCTCGTCATCGCCGTGCTCTTCCTCATGCTGGGGAGCTGGCGGGCCGGGCTCCTCGTCGCCGCCGCCATCCCGCTCTCCATGCTGGGGGCGTCGGCCGCCATGGTGGCCTTCGACATCCCCGGCAACCTCATGTCGCTCGGCGCGCTCGACTTCGGCCTCATCGTCGACGGCGCGGTGGTGATGGTGGAGGCGGTCTTCCACGGCGTGAACCGCGCCGACTACCCCCTCGGGGACCGCAAGCGCACCAAGGCACTGTGGGTGAAGCACGTGGAGGACGTGACCGGCCACGTGGCCCAGCCGGTCTTCTTCTCGGTGCTCATCATCCTGCTCGTCTACGTGCCCATCCTCACCCTCACCGGCGTGGACGGAAAGATGTTCCGGCCCATGGCGCTCACGGTGGTCTTCGCGCTCGCCGCCTCCCTCGTCCTCTCCCTCACCTTCATCCCCGCCGCCACCGCCCTCTTCCTCCGCCCCCGCGACGTCCCGGAGAGGGCCCCCTTCCTCGTCCGCTGGATCGAGAAGGGCTACCTGCCGCTCCTCGCCACCTCCGGGGCGCGTCCCTGGCTCGTGGCCGCCGGCTCGGTCGTGCTCCTCGCCACCGGCGGGCTCCTCTTCGCCCGGGCCGGCTCCGAGTTCGTGCCGCAGCTCGACGAGGGCGACCTCGTCGTCCAGACCACCCGCGCCGCCGACATCTCGCTCGAGACGGCGGTCTCCGAGGCCGGCAAGCTCGAGGCGGTCATGATGGAGAAGGTGCCGGAGGTGAAGGAGGTCGTCTCCCGCATCGGCAGCCCCGCCGTCGCCACCGACATCATGGGGCTCGAGCAGGCCGACGTGTTCGTGCTGCTGAAGCCGAAGGCGGAGTGGCGCCCGGGCGTCGACAAGGCGCGCGTCATCGCCGACATCGACCGGGCCGCGAAGACGGTGAACGCGAACGCGGAGGTGAGCTTCACCCAGCCCATCCAGATGCGCTTCAACGAGCTCCTGGGCGGCTCGGTGGCCGACGTCACCATCTCCATCTACGGCGACGACCTCGCCGAGCTCGACCGGGTGGCGGCCCGCACCGCCGAGGTGGTCGCGAAGGTCCCCGGCGCCTCCGACACCCGCGTCATCGCGCCCCCGGCGGTCTCGCTGCTGGAGGTGCGCCCCCGGCCGCTCGACGCCTCGCGCGCCGGGTTCACCGTGAAGGGGCTCCTCGAGGCGGTGCAGTCGATCCGCACCGGCATCGAGGTGGGCGCCACCTACGACGGCTCGCTGCGCGTGCCCATCCTGCTCCGCCTCGGCGGGGGCGCGAACGCCTTCACGCTCTCCGACCTGTCGGTGCCCGGGCCGGGCGGGAGCCTCGTGCCGCTCGCCCGCGTCGCCGACGTGGAGATGACCACCTCGCCCTCGCTCGTGTCGCGGCAGGGAGGGGAGCGGCGCATCGTCGTCGGCTTCAACGTGCGCGACGCCGACCTGGGCTCGGTGGTGCAGCGGGCCGAGAAGGCGGTGGAGGCGGACGTGAAGCTCCCCCGCGGCTACCGCGCCGAATGGGGCGGCCAGTACGAGACCTTGCAGGCGGCGAAGCGGCGGCTCGCCATCGTCATCCCCGCGGTGATGGCGCTCATCGTGGCGGTGCTGCTCGTCGCCTTCCGGCGGCTCAAGCCCGCGCTCCTCATCTTCCTGAACGTCCCCTTCGCGTCCGTGGGCGGCATGATCGTGCTCGCCGCGCGCGGGATGCCGGTCTCCATCTCGGCGGCGGTGGGCTTCATCGCGCTCTCCGGCATCGCGGTCCTGAACGGCGTCGTGCTCATGTCCCGGCTGCTCGCGCTCGAGGAGGAGGGCATGGACCCGGCCGGGGCTGCCATGAACGCGGCACGCGAGCGCGCGCGCCCCGTGCTCATGACGGCGCTCGTGGCGGCCCTGGGATTCGTGCCCATGATGCTGGCCTCCGGCGTGGGTGCGGAGGTGCAGCGCCCCCTCGCCACCGTCGTCGTGGGAGGCCTGCTCACATCGACGATTCTCACCCTCCTCGTGTTGCCCAGCCTGTATCCTTGGGTGGCACGGATCGGGCCCCGGGGGGAGTCTGAATAGCCGCTACCGCTCCACGCCGCGCGGGAACTTCTCCGGAACGATCCGGGTGAGGCCGCCCATGTACGGGCGGAGCGCCACCGGCACGAGCACCGACCCGTCGGCCTGCTGGTACTGCTCGAGGATGGCCACCACCGTGCGCCCGACGGCGACGCCGCTGCCGTTCAGCGTGTGGGCGAGGCGCGGCTTGCCCCCCTCGCCGCGGTAGCGGACGCGGATGCGGCGCGCCTGGAAGTCCTCGCAGTTCGAGCAGGAGCTGATCTCGCGATAGGCGTCCTGGCCGGGCAGCCACACCTCGAGGTCGTAGGTCTTCGCGGCCGAGAAGCCCATGTCGCCGGCGCAGAGCTGCACCACCCGGTGGTGCAGGTCGAGCTGGCGGAGCACCTCCTGGGCGTCGTCCACCATCTTCTCGAGCTCCGCCATGCTCTCCTCGGCCCGGGCGAACTTCACGAGCTCCACCTTGTGGAACTGGTGCTGGCGGATGAGGCCGCGGGTGTCCTTGCCGGCGGCGCCCGCCTCGGCGCGGAAGCAGGGGGTCCAGGCGCAGTAGCGGATGGGGAGATCGCCCGGCTCGAAGATCTCGTCCCGGTGCATGTTCGTGACCGGGACCTCGGCGGTGGGGATGAGGTAGAGCGGCGTCTCCCCCTGGGTGCGGAAGAGGTCCTCCTCGAACTTGGGGAGCTGCCCGGTGCCGGTCATGGTCTCGCCGGTCACGAGGTAGGGCGGCAGCACCTCGCGGTAGCCGCGGGACACGTGGACGTCGATGAAGAAGGAGGCGAGCGCCCGCTCGAGCCGCGCCGCCGCGCCCTTCGAGATGGTGAAGCGGGCGCCGGAGATCTTGGCGGCCTGCGGCCACTCCAGGATGCCGAGCGACTCGCCGAGCTCCCAGTGGGGCTTCGCCGGGAAGTCGAGGCGGGGCTTCTCGCCCCAGGTCCGCACCACCACGTTGTCCTTCTCGTCCTTCCCGTCCGGGACCGACTCGTGGGGGACGTTGGGGACGACGAGCAGCACCTTCTCGATGGCCGCCTCGACCTCGGCGAGCTGCCCTTCCGAGGCCTTCACCTCGTCGGAGATGGCGCGGGCCTCGGCCCGGGCCGCCTCGCCGGCGGCGCGATCGGTGCGCATGAGCTGCCCGACCCGGGCGTTCGCCTCGGCCTGGCGCTTCTTCATTCCCTCGAGCGCGAGGTTGAGCTCCCGGCGCCGGGCAGCGAGCTCCCGGACCGGGCGCAGGGTGGCGACTGCGGCCTCGCCGCGCCGGGCCAGACGGCGCTCGACGCCGTCGAAATCCTGGATCACCGCCTTGAGGTCGAGCATGGGAAAGGGGAGTAGCCTTTAACCTCCGCGCGGGCAAGGGGTAGAGAGACCGATGGCCCGAGGGAGCGCCATGGCGGAAGGCGACAGCGGCGCGAGGCCCGTCCTGCGGGTCCTCCCGGGCGGCCGGGCGGGGGAGCCCGACGGGGCCCTGCTGCGCGACTACCTCGGGGGCGACGAGGGCGCCTTCGACGAGCTCTGGCGCCGTCACCACGCCACCGTCCACGCCATCGTCCGGCGCTACGCCGGGGCCGCCGAGGACGCCCGCGACCTCACCCAGCGGGCCTTTCTCCGGGC
>JBAVCR010000435.1:0-1579 GCA_049586815.1 Anaeromyxobacteraceae bacterium | reverse complement strand
GCACGGAGCGGGGCACGAACCCGCGGGCGCGGCGCAGGACGAGCGGGCGCCCCGCGACGACCCGGGCCACCGAGTCGTCGGCGCGGGCCTCGATCTCCCGGTCGTGGACGAGGAAGAGGTCGGCGATCCCCCCGAGGCGACGCAGGGCGTCCTCGTCGCGGAAGGCGATGGGCTCGTCGGACAGGTTGCCGGAGGTCATGACGAGCGGGCGGCCCGCCGCGGCGAGGAGGAGGTGGTGGAGCGGCGCGTACGGGAGGAGGAGGCCGAGGGTCGGGGCGTCGGGCGCGATCCCCGGGGCGAGGCCGGCCCCTTCACGCCGCCGCAGCAGCACCACCGGTCGCTCCGCCGAGGCGAGGAGCGCCCGCTCCGCCTCGTCCAGTTCGGCGAGCCGGGCCGCCTCGTCCAGGTCGGCCACCATGACCGCGAGCGGCTTCTCGTCGCGCCGCTTGCGGGAGCGGAGCGTCGCCACCGCCTCCGCGGAGGTGGCGTCGCAGGCGAGGTGGTAGCCGCCGATCCCCTTCACCGCGACCACGCGGCCGGCGGCGAGGGCGCGCCCCGCCTCGGCGATGGGGTCGGGACTCTCGACCGACGCGCCGCCGGGATCGCGGAGCGAGACCCTCGGCCCGCAGGCCGGGCAGGCGTTCGGCTCGGCGTGGAAGCGCCGGTCGGCGGGGTCGCGGTACTCGCGCGCGCAGTCCGCGCACATCCGGAAGCCCGCCATGGTGGTGGCGGAACGGTCGTAGGGGACGTCGCGCACGATGGTGAAGCGCGGCCCGCAGTCGGTGCAGTTCGTGAACGGGTAGCGGAAGCGCCGGTCGGCCGGGTCCGCCACCTCGCGCAGGCAGGCCGGGCAGGTGGTGAGGTCGGGCGGGATGGAGACCCGCCGCAGGTCGGCGCCGGCGCTCTCCTCGATGGTGAAGGCGTCGACCGCCTCGGCCGGGATGGTCTCCACGGTGAAGGTGAGGATGCGGGCGGAGGGCGGGACGTCCCGACGGAGCCGCGCCTCGAGGCCGTCGAGCGCGGCCGCGGTGCCGAACGCCTCCACGGTCACGCCGGCCGTGTCGTTCCGCACCCGGCCCCGCACCCCGCAGTCGCGCGCCGCGCGCCAGACGAAGGGGCGCATGCCCACTCCCTGGACCGTGCCGGTGATGCGGAACCGGCGTCCTCTCTCCGGGAGCGTCATGCGTGCCGGGAGGAATCGCCCGGCCGGGCGAGCGCGTCAAGCACCGCGGCGGCGCCGCGAACGAGGCCCGCCACCACATCGGCGGCGCCCGCTCCGGCGCGGGGGGACGGCCCCTGGCCGACCCACATCGAGAGCAGCCCGGGGTCGCCGGCGCGGGCCGCGGCCTCGCGCAGGTCCCGGGTGAGCCCGTTCTGGAAGGGAAAGGGCAGGACCGGGCGCCCGGCCATGCCGGCCACGAAGCGGTTCCGCACCCCGCGTGCCATCCGTCCCGAGAAGGCGTCGGTGAGGGTCGTCCGGTCCCCGTCGTCCCCGGCCGCGACCACCTCCCGGTAGGCCGGTGGCGCGCCGCTCTCCGCGCAGGCCAGGAAGGCGCTCCCGCACTGCACCGCGCTCGCC
>JBAVCR010000434.1:0-2379 GCA_049586815.1 Anaeromyxobacteraceae bacterium | reverse complement strand
CACCCAGCCTCCGCCGTCGGGGAGGAGCGGGGCCCCGCCCACGTCCCAGGGGGCTCGCACGCTGGCCTTGCGCCCGGCGTGGGCGAGCTGGATCCCGGGCGCCGCGCCGGCCTCCGCCACCACCCGGGCCACCCGGGCGAGCGGCTCGACCTGCGCGTCCTCCCAGATGCCCACGTCGGAGGGCGAGATCCGTCCCCGCGCCTCGACGCCCGAGGCCTCGACGAGGACGAGGCCGACCCCGCCCACGGCGCGGGCGCCGTAGTGGACGAGGTGCCAGTCTCCCACCCGCCCGTCGACGGCGGTGTACTGGCACATGGGAGACATCCCGATGCGGTTGCGCAGGGTGACGGACCGCAGCGCGAGCGGCGCGAAGAGGCTCATGGGGGGAGAATCCTACCTCGCCTCGGCGTCGAGGGCCTTCCGGGCGTTCTCGAGCAGGGCCCGGGGCGAGATGGGCGCGGAGACGGCGTTCCGCATCCACAGGTCGGGGGGCAGGGAGCCGAAGGTGGCCATGCGCTCGAACTCGGGGCCGACCTTCCCGGCGGCGCGGAAGCGCTCCTCGAGCTGGGCGGCGATGACGTGCCCGAGCGGGTAGTCGGCCAGGTAGAGGATCTCGTCGACCATGTGGCTGTAGATGGCGAGGAGCGGGACGTCCCGGACCCCGAAGACGGGGGCGTACCAGCGGTTCCAGACGTCCCGGGCGATGCCCACCACCGCCTCGCGCAGCGCCGCCGGCGTCGCCTCGGGGTGGGCGTAGAGCCACTTCCAGACCCGGATCTCGACGAGCGCCACGCCGGAGATCTCGTAGGCCTCCCAGAGGGCCTCGAGGGCCTCCATGCGCCGCTCGGCCTCGCCGCGCGGCGGCAGGCCGAGGAGCTCCAGGTTGCGGTCCTGGAAGACGAAGGCGAGACCCTCGGTGAAGGCGTTGTTGGGGACGCCGGAGAGGAGCGTGTGGTCGATGGCGTGGAGGGAGAGGACCTGCTCCACGTTGTGCCCGAGCTCGTGGACCGCGATGGCGTAGCCCTTGTAGTCCATGCCTCCCGGGCCCACGCGGGTCCGCAGGCGCACCTGGTCGTCCCGCGTCGCCGCCTGCTGGGCATGGCCCGACCCGCGGGCCGGCTCGACCACGATGCGCGCGGCGATCCACCGGGCCCGCTCCGGCGTGAACCCGAGGGCGCCGAGGATGCGGGGAATGTCGGCGGCGAAGGCGGCGGCGTCCGGGTAGCGGGCCCGGGTGATCCGGTCGAGCTCGGCCTCCGGGCGCCCCGGAGGGGAGAAGCCGGCGTACCAGACGTCGAAGGGCTCGAGCGGCCGGCCGAGCCGCGCCGCGGCCAGGCGGGCCACCCGCGGCAGGAGCGGCGAGGAGACGATCTCCTCGAGGATCGCCGTCACCCGCTCCTCGGAGAGCTCCCGGTCGACCTGGAACTTCCGGTCGATGGCGGTGGGCGCGGTGGGGGTGAAGGGGTCGGCGGCCCGGGCCGCCTGGAAGTTGGCGAGGATCTTCGCGTAGCGGGTGTCGGGCTCCCGGGCCGGGTCGACCCGGGCGGGCGGCGAGGCGCCCCCTTCCACCGTGGCGGCCGGCGCCGGGCGGACCTCGTTCGTGAACGGGTTCCAGTCGACGAGCGGCGACCCCACCACGGCGAGCGGGATCTCCTGGGTGACGATGCGCTCCATGGCCCGCTGCAGGACCCGCTGGCGGGCGAGCGCGCCGTCCTGCCCGTAGCTCGCCTTCACCTCGTCCCGGAGGTTCCAGTGGGAGAGGAGCCGCTTTCCCTGCGGGAAGAGCCGCTCGCCGGAGGCGTCGAGGAGGTGATGGGCGAAGAGGTCGTAGCCCGCCACGTAGGCCTGGGAGTCGGCGCTGGCCCGGGCGGCTCCCTGCTTCACCGACGCCGGCACGCGCGCCGCGATCCCGCCGTCGGACGCGCCCACGAGGGCACCGCGCCGGCCCGTCAGCCGGGCCTCGGCCCATTGCCGGCGCGACCAGCCGCCGCCCTGCGCCAGCCGCTCGTCGAGCGTGGTGAGCGGGAAGTTGAGGAGCGCCACGAAGGCGAGCCTGGTGTCGAAGAGGTCGTCGTTCAGGTGGGCGCTGGCGTCGAAGGTGGCGAAGAGGGCGTCGACCGGGACCTGCGGTCCGGAGTCCACCACCGCGTGCCAGGCCAGGGTGCGGTTGACCTGAAGTGCGCGCCCGTCGAGCTCCTCGAGGTTCCGCTCGAAGCGCCCGAGCAGCACCGCGAGCGCGGCGTCGTCGGCGACGAACTGCTCGACGGCGAGGGCCTCGAGCGCCGACGGTGGCCCGTCGGAGGGGCGCCAGTAGAGGAGCACCTGGGAGAGGCCGCGGTCGATGCGCGCCCGCGACGCCTCGCCGTGGCGGGCGAGGAG
>JBAVCR010000433.1:0-4112 GCA_049586815.1 Anaeromyxobacteraceae bacterium | reverse complement strand
GGGCGGGTCCGGGCCCGACGCCACCGAACGCTGGCGCGCCTGGTGGGCGTCGCGCGGCGTGGCCTTCCCTCCCTGAGGGGAAGGGCTCCCCGCCGAACTTCCCGCTTGCCTTCCGTCCCGTCCTGGGATAATGAGAATCGTTATCAATATGGGAACACGACGCAAGGGGGCGCGAGAGGGCGCCGGGGAAGCAGTGGACGGGAAGGCCGCGGCCGCGGCGGCGGTGAGCAGGCTCGCGGCCTGGCTCGAGGAGCGCGGGCTCAAGCACTCCCGGCAGCGCGACGTGATCGTCGAGACCTTCTACGCGATGGGGGGGCACGTCCCCGTGGACGGCCTCGTGGCCCGGGTCCGCGCGCTCGACGCGCGGGTCTCGGTGGCCACCGTGTACCGGACCATGAAGCTCCTCGCCGAGTGCGGCATCGCCGTCCCGCGGCGGTTCGACGACGGGCAGACCCGCTACGAGCCGGCCACCGACCGCCACCACCACGATCACCTCATCTGCAACGGGTGCGGCCGCATCGTCGAGTTCGAGAACGAGCGCATCGAGGAGCTCCAGGTGAGGGTGGCCCGCAGCCACGGCTTCGAGGTCGAGAGCCACAAGCTCGAGCTCTACGGGCGCTGCGAGCGCTGCCGCCGCGAGCCCGGCAGCAGGGACGCGCGGTCGTGACCCCTCCCGCCTCCTCCGCGGCGCGCGCGCAGCCCCTCGACCACAAGGAGATCGTGGCGGCCCCGCGGACGCTCGTCCTCGTGGGGAACCCCAACGTGGGCAAGAGCGTGCTCTTCGGGGCGCTCACCGGGAAGTACGTCACCGTCTCGAACTATCCGGGGACCACCGTCGAGGTGACCCGGGGCTCCGCCGAGATCGGGGGCGTGCGCTGGCACGTGCTCGACACCCCCGGCACGAACAACCTGCTCCCCATGTCCGAGGACGAGCAGGTCACCCGCGACATCCTCCTCCGCGAGCCGGAGTACGTCTGCCTGCAGGTCTGCGACGCGAAGAACCTCCGTCGAGGCCTCCTGCTCGCGAGCCAGCTCGCCGAGGCCGGCGCGGCCTTCACGCTGGCCCTCAACATGGCCGACGAGGCCGCCGCGCGCGGCATCCGCATCGACGTGGCCCGGCTCTCCGGGGCGCTCGGGATCGACGTGGTCCCCACCGTGGCGGTCCAGCGCACCGGCCTCCCGGGCCTGCTCGAGCGCATCCCGGCGGCGCGGGTCTCCAGCTTCCGGCTCCGCTACGACGACGCCATCGAGGAGGCGCTCGGCACCATCGAGTCCATCCTCCCGGAGGGGCGCCTCTCCCGCCGCTCCCTCGCGCTCATGCTGCTCGCCGGGGACGACTCCCTCGACTCCTGGCTCGCCTCCCGCCTCTCCGAGGCAGACCGGGAGCGGGCGGAAGGGGTCCGCCGGGCGCTCGCCGCCCGCTACCCGGAGTCGCTGCGCTACGTGATCTCCCGCCAGCGCCTGGCCGCCGCAGACCGCCTCCACGACCAGGTGGTGACGAAGGGCGCGGCCTCGGCGGGGAGCGCGCTCGCCCGCCGCATCGGCGCGTGGTCGACCGATCCCATCTACGGGATCCCCATCCTGCTCGTGGTCCTCGCCATCGCCTACCTCTTCGTGGGCGTCTTCGGCGCCAAGACGGCGGTCGACTTCCTGGAGAACACGGTCTTCTACGACCACGTCGTCCCCTGGACGGAGGCGGCCATCCGCTGGCTCGTCCCCGCCGGCGCCGTGCAGGAGTTCCTGGTCGGGCCGCCCGGCCTCCCGTTCCGGGAGACGAACGGCTTCATCATCGGGAAGTACGGCCTCGTCTCGATGGGGCTCGCCTACGGCATGGCCATCGTGCTCCCCATCGTGGCCACCTTCTTCCTGGCCTTCAGCGTCCTCGAGGACTCGGGCTACCTGCCGCGCCTCGCGGTGATGGTGAACAAGGTCTTCAAGTGGATGGGGCTGAACGGCAAGGCGGTCCTGCCCATGGTGCTCGGCCTGGGCTGCGACACCATGGCCACCATGACGGCCCGGATCATGGAGACGCGGAAGGAGCGGGTGATCGTCACCCTGCTGCTCGCCCTCGGCGTCCCGTGCAGCGCGCAGATCGCGGTCATCTTCGCCATGCTGCAGGGGCTCTCCTTCGCCGCCTCCCTCTGGTTCGGCGCGGTCATCGTGCTCGTGCTCTTCCTCGTCGGCTGGCTCGCCGCCCGGGTCATCCCGGGACGCGGCTCCGACTTCGTGCTCGAGCTGCCGCCCCTGCGGATCCCGCAGCTCGGCAACGTGGTGGTGAAGACGCTCGCCCGCATGGAGTGGTACCTGCGCGAGGCCCTCCCGCTCTTCGTCCTGGGCACGCTCCTCCTCTGGGGCATGGACCGGACCCACGTCCTCGGGCTCGTGGAGCGGGCCGCGGCGCCGGTGGTGGTGGGCATCCTGCAGCTCCCCGAGCAGGCGGCGAGCGCCTTCATCCTCGGCTTCCTGCGTCGCGACTACGCCGCGGCGGGGCTCTTCCAGATCTACCAACCGTTCATGGAGTCCGGGACCATGACCCGGGTGATGGAGATCCAGGTGACCGTCGCCCTCGTCACCGTGACCCTGTTCATCCCCTGCGTCGCCAACTTCCTCATGATCCTGAAGGAGCGGGGCTGGAAGACGGGCCTGGCCATCGCGGGATTCGTGCTGCCCTTCGCCGTGGGCGTGGGCGCGGGAGTGAACCTGCTCATGCGCAGGTTCTTCTAGGCCATGCCGGCGCTCGTCCCCGGACAGGAACGCTGCCCCCTCTGCGGGAACTGCTTCGACGCGGAGGGGCAGGGGTGCCGCCCGAGCTGCCCGCTCGCCAGCGGGTGCCGGGTGGTGTGCTGCCCGTCGTGCGGCTACTCCTTCCCGCAGGAGACGGGCTGGGCGGGGAAGCTCAAGGGATGGCTCGAGCGTCGCAAGGAGAACCCACGGTGAACGGCATGGACGGGCGCAGGGCGGAGGAGTTCCTCGAGGCGGTCTTCGCGGAGGCCGAGGCGGGGCGAGGCGACGTGACGAGCGTCCTGGCCCGGCTGGGCGACCACGCTCCGGGGTCGGGAGTCGCCGACTTCCGCGCGCTCGCCGACATGGGGCTCCTCCGGGTCGACGGCGACCGGCTCACGCTCACGCCGGAGGGGGACCGCCGGGCCCGGGGCGTGGTGCGCCGGCACCGCCTGGCCGAGCGGCTCTTCCGGGACCTCCTCGACCTCTCCGACGGGGCCGCCGAGAGCCAGGCCTGCGAGTTCGAGCACATCCTGTCGCCGGAGGCGACCGACTCGGTCTGCACCCTGCTCGGCCACCCCCCGACCTGCCCCCACGGCAAGTCGATCCCGCCCGGCGACTGCTGTGGCGCCGCCCACAAGAGCGTGCGGTCGCTCGTCACGGGCCTCCCGCACTTCCCCCTCGGCGAGACCGGACGGATCGTCTTCATCGCCCCGCGATTCCACGACCGGATGGACAAGCTCGCCGCCCTCGGCGTGGTCCCGGGCAGCGAGGTCCACCTCCACCAGCGGTCCCCGGCCTACGTGCTCGAGATCGGCGAGACCACGGTCGCCATCGACCCCGAGATCGCCGGCGAGATCTTCCTGAAGCGCATCGAGCGGCGACCGGTCGCCTGACCGTCCCGGGAGGGGGCGGGGCGCACGCTCCGCGGGACCCGGGAATCGGCCGATTTCTGGACGATCGGCACCCCCCTGGTAGGTTGGCCTTGGCCCGTGAAACCCGCGAAACCATGGCTCTTTGCCTACATGGGCGCACTCGTGCTCCTGCTCGGCGCGTCGGCGTTCCACCCGGCCGGGCTGCGCAAGCACCGCGCGCTCGCGGAGGACGTGCGCCGCGTGGCCGACGAGAACGAGAAGCTGCGGGAGAAGAACGCGCGGCTCCGGCGCGAGGCGCGCGCGCTCGCCGGTGACCCGGCGGCGCTGGAGCGAGCCGCCCGCGAGGAGCTCGGCTACGTGCGCCCCGGGGAGCGCATCTACGAGCTCTCCCCTGGCGGAGGCGCCCGTTGAGCCCGGCGCCCGCCGTCACCGCCCCCGCGAGCGGGCGAAGGCGGCGCCAGCCGGCGGAGGGCCGGTCCCTCTCGCGCCGGCTCGCCGAGGCCTGGTACCGCGACC
>JBAVCR010000432.1:0-9152 GCA_049586815.1 Anaeromyxobacteraceae bacterium | reverse complement strand
GCACGGGGATGGGCCCGGTGTCGCCCCCCTGAAGCGCCACCGCGTTGCCGTCGATGGCGACCTTCGCCTTCTGGGCGGCCGCGCCCCAGGCTGCCTGCTCACCGGGGCTCGCCCCGCTCCAGGTGGCGAGCGCCTTCTCGAGCGCGGGATCGAACGGCGCGAAGGTCGAGAGCGGCGCGAGGACGAGGTCCTTCGCCGCGTTCACCGGGAGCCGGACGCCCGCCCAGGCCTGGGGGGCGACGGGACCGATCGACTGGAGCTGCCCGGTGCCGGAGTTGTAGGGCGGGCCGTAGGTGGCGGTCTCGGACGTCCCCACGAGCTCGGTGAGCGCCGTGGCGACGAAGTCCTGGGGTGCGTTCCGCGCCCAGGAGCGGAACGAGACGGCCTCGAGGCGGGGCGATCCGAGCAGGGTGGTGAGCCCGATCCCGAGGGCGAAGACCACGCCCACCGCGATCATCCCTTCCTTCAGAAGGTCGTAGCGCTCCCGCGGTCCGCGCCAGGCCCTGCGGGCGAGCGCGTCGTCTTCCTTCCAGCTCATGTCGCGCCCTCCTCGTTCGACAGGTGCTCGGGCTTCGCGTCGTAGGGCGGCACGACCCCGTGCTTGCGCACCCAGAGGACGTGAAGACCGACGAGCCCCACGACGAGCAGCGGGAAGACCACCACGTGGAGGGTGAGGACGCGCCCGGTGTCGAGCAGGTTCAGGATCCCGCCCACGCCGGTGGAGTTGATGGCGTCCTTCGCCTGCGTGGTCACCCACTGCCCCTCGAAGTTCTGCAGGGAGGCGAACCCGGTGAGGCCGGTCACCGCGGAGACCGCGAAGGAGAGCATGCCGAGCATCCAGGTGACCTTGCGGCCCCGGAACGCGCCGGTCACGAAGACCGCGACGAAGTGGGCGAACATGAAGAGGAAGAAGAGCTGCACGCCCCAGTAGTGGAGCGCGCCGAACCAGGCCCCGAGCTTGCTCCCGAGCCACCACTCGGGGCCCATCACCGCGAGAACCACGCCGCTCGCGATGAGCAGGACGAGCGCCGCCAGGGTGGCGACGCCGAACGTGTAGAACCAGCTCTTCACGTACGACGGCTCGGCGTCGGGGAGCAGGTTCCGGGGAGGCCAGGTCCTCAGGAAGGCGCGCCGGGCGCGCCCGTCGAGGGTGTCGCGGAGGGCGGGGGGCAGCTTCGCCGGATCGTCGTCGATGAGGACGCGCGTGTCGCGGGGATCGCTCACGGACGGTCTCCGGGGCCTGCGGACGAGACGTCGATCTCGTCGGTGGGGAACGGCAGGACGAGCCCCAGGACGAGCAGGGCGAAGAGCGAGAGGAACCAGACGAGGTTCGGGACCTGGACGACGAACCACGAGCCGGCGGTGACGAGGCGCGCCGGCTCGCACAGGTCGACGAGCCCGGTGGTTTCACATGGAGGGAACGGCGGCACGATGGTGGACCCCTTCCCGCGCCGAGGGCGCGCCCGCTGGATGAGCGGGTTCGAACGCGTATAGCGCCGGCGAATTCCCGTCTATCCGGTAAACGAATCCTTGGAGAAGCCAGCCCCAACGAGGACGCCGCGCCCGGTTCACCTGGGAGGACTTCCGCGCTATACGACCTGCACTTGTCCACGAACGTCCTCGAGGCCTATGCCCGCCCCCGGGAGGGGATCGTCCGATACTCCGGGATCGACGCGCTGAACGATGCGTCCCGGAAGTCCGGGTTCGAGTTCGCCCAGTCCGGACGCGGGACGCTGGAGGCCGAGTACCGCCTCACGTCTCTCCGTCGGGTCCACCTCTCGACGGCCACGTACTCCCAGGGGATCGTCTGCCGGGGCGCTCCAACCGCGGGGACCTGCTTCGTGAGCATCCCGACGATGCTCGAGCCCAGCCTCTACCCGACGGGGACGGCCGCGGGGGACGAATGCACGTTCCAGGCGGACGGTCGGGAGTTCGTCCAGGCCGTTCCCGGACGCTACCGGCTCCTCGTGGTCGTGCTCGACCAGTCGGCGATCCAGGCCGCCATGCAGTCGTACTGGGGCCTGCCGCTCGACCGCGTCGTCCGCAGCGGGGTCTTCCTCACCCGGGGACACCCATCCAGATCCGGCCTGCGCGACCAGGTGGAGCGGCTGGGCGACCTCGCCGCGTCCGGCGAGATCGACGGGGGCCACGGTGCCGCGATGTCGCTGGAGATCGAGGAGGATCTGCTCGCGGCGCTCGTCTCCGCCGCCCTTCCCGGCGGCAGCCTGCGCGTCCAGCCCGACCGCCAGAGGCTGGCGCGCAGGGCGGCTGCGATCCTCCGCGACGACGTGAACGCTCCCGAAGGCCTGGCGAGCGTGGCCATGCTCCTGCGCACGACCCTCCGATCGCTCGAGCTCGGCTTCCAGGAGGTCTACGGGATGAGCCCGCGCGAGTTCCGCCACCTGCTCCGGCTCCAGCGGGCCCGTGAAGATCTGCGGCATGCGGCCCCGGGCGAGACGGTGGGGCAGATCGCGATGCGCAACGGCCTTTTCCACCTCGGCCGCTTCTCGGTGTCCTACCGGAAGGTCTTCGGGGAAAGCCCGAACGAGACCCTTCGTGCGTCCCAGCGCTCCGCGGCGTGAGTCCCGGACGCCTGCGCTCCACCCGGCCCGACGGGGGATGGCGCGGGAGCGTTCGTTTCGTGGATAGCCGACGAGGGCCTCTCATCGGTATCTGAGAGCCTCCCTGAATCGTCCCCACTCGCCCCGAGGCCCCGCCGTGCGACTCCGCCAGCCCCTCAGTCCCCGGACCGCGGCCATCCACTCCCGGCTCCGCGGCGCGTCGGTCACCCACGGCGTCTGCCCGTACTGCGCGGTCGGGTGCGCCCAGCTCAACTTCGCCAAGGAAGGCGAGCTCCTCGCCGTCGAGGGCGACCCGCGCAGCCCGGTGAACGAGGGACGGCTCTGCCCCAAGGGGGCGAACACGCTCCAGCTCTCGTCCAACCCCCACCGCGTCACCACCGTGAAGTGGCGCGCACCCGGCTCACGCACCTGGGAGGAGAAGCCGGCCGCATGGGCGCTCGAGCGGATCGCGACCCTCGTGAAGGAGGCACGCGACCGGGGCTTCGTGGAGCGGGACGCGGCGGGGATCACCGTGAACCAGGCACCGAACCTGGCGCTCATCGGCGGGTCGGCCCAGGACAACGAGGAGGTCTACCTCGCGAAGAAGCTCTTCACCGGCGGACTGGGGGTGCTGGGAACGGAGAACCAGGCCCGGCTTTGACACAGCTCCACGGTGTCCGGTCTGGGCACCTCGTTCGGGTTCGGCGCGGCGACGAACCCCCCGCGCGACATGGCGAACAGCGACTGCGTGCTCGTCATCGGGTCGAACATGGCCGAGTCGCACCCCGTCGGCTTCCACTGGCCCCTCGTGGCCCGGGAGCGCGGGGCCACCATCGTCCACGTCGACCCGCGCTTCACGCGGACCTCGGCCGCGGCGGACGTCCACGTGGCCATCCGTCCGGGGACCGACCTCGCCTTCCTGGCCGGGCTCGTGCGCCACGTCCTCGAGACCGGGCAGGACTTCCGCGACTCCGTCCTCCACTTCACGAACGCCGCGACGATCCTGAGGAGCGACTACGCCTTCGACGAGGCGGCCGGCCTCTTCTCCGGGTGGAATCCGGCCACGCGGCGCTACGACCTCCTGCCCCATTCCTGGGACTACGACGTCCTGCCCGGTCCGGACCGGGTCGCGCGAATCGACCCGACGCTCCAGGACCCTCGCTGCGTCTACCAGGTCCTGCGCCGCCACTTCGCCCGCTACACCCCCGAGGTCGTCGCCGACACCTGCGGGTGCCGGCCCGCCGACGTGGTCAAGGTGGCCGAGATCCTGGCGCGGAACTCGGGCCGGGAGCGGACCTCGAACCTGGCCTTCGCCCTCGGCTTCACCCAGCACTCCACGGGTCCCCAGACCATCCGCGCCGCGGCGATCCTGCAGCTCCTCCTCGGGAACATGGGGCGCCCCGGCGGCGGGATCACCGCGCTGCGCGGCCACGCCAACGTCCAGGGCGCGACCGACATCCCGACCCTGTGGAACGTCCTGCCGAACTACATCCCGCTCCCGCACGCGGTCCCGGAGCAGGCGACGCTCGCCGCGTACCTCGCCGGCGGGCACGGCTCGAACGCCCGCAGGGGCGGCGCCGCGGAGGGGCTGTGGCAGGAGGAGGCGCGGCGCGGAGCCTGGGCGGCGCTTCCCCACTACATGGTGAGCCTCCTCAAGGCCTGGTACGGCGAGTCAGCCCAGCCGGGGAACGACTTCGGCTACGACTGGCTCCCCAAGCTCTCCGGCGACTTCTCGTACATGTCGCTCTTCGAGAAGATGCGGCGGCGGGAGATCGAGGGCGCCTTCCTCTTCGGCCAGAACGTCGGGGTCTCCGGCCCGAACGCCCGGCTGGAGCGGGACGCGCTCCGCAGCCTGCGCTGGCTCGTCGTGCTCGACCTCTTCGAGACCGAGTCGGCGAGCTGCTGGTACGCGGACCCGCAGGGTCCCGACCCGGCGTCGGTGGGCACCGAGGTCTTTCTGCTCCCCGTCGCGGCGAGCACCGAGAAGTCGGGCAGCATGACCAACACCGAACGGCTCGTGCAGTGGCACGAGAAGGCCGTGGAGCCTCCCGGCGACTGCCGCTCCGACCTGGCCTGGATCCACGAACTCGGTCTGCGCCTCAAGGCCCTGTACGCCGGTTCCACCCTTCCCCGCGACGCCGCCATCCGCAACCTCACCTGGAGCTACGGCGACGGGGAGCCCGACCCGGAGCTCGTGCTGCGGGAGCTGAACGGCTACCACGTCGCCTCCGGAGCGCATCTCCGCTCCGGGGCGGAACTCGCCGGCGACGGCTCCGTGGCCTGCGGCAGCCGCCTCTACGTGGGAGTCTTCCCGGAGGCGGGGAAGAACCTGGCGCGCCGCATCGGCGGTCCGGTAAACCCGGTGGGCATCTTCTCCGAGCACGGCTGGGCCTGGCCCGGCAACGCCCGCATCCTCTACAACCGCTGCTCCGCCGACGCGGACGGCAAGCCCTGGTCGGAGCGGAAGAAGCTCCTCTGGTGGGACGAGGCGGCGGGGCGATGGACCGGTCTCGACGCTCCCCAGTTCCCGGTCACGAAGCGCCCCGACCACCGTCCGGCCCCGGGCGCCCGGGGCATGGATGCCATCCCGGGAGACGGCGCCTTCTTCGTGCACCTCGATGGGAAGGCCTGGCTCTTCGCCCCGTTCGGGCTCGTCGACGGGCCGCTGCCGGTCCACTACGAGCCGTTCGAGTCGCCCTTCCGGAACGCGCTCTTCTCCGAGCAGTGCGATCCGCTGAAGGTCGTCGTGGTGGACCCGGAGAACGCCATCTCCCCCGCGGAAGATCCCCGCTGGCCGCTCGTCGCGACCACCTACCACCTCACCGAGCACTTCATCAGCACGCGCATGGACGGGTGGCTCGTGGAGCTGCAGCCCGCCATGTTCGTGGAGATCGGCGAGGAACTCGCCGCGGCACGGGGGGTCGCGAACGGGGACTGGGTGGTGGTGAGCTCCGCCCGCGGGGAGATCGAGGCCCGCGCGCTCGTCACGCCCCGGATGAAGCACCTCCTCGTCCAGGGACGGGCGGCGCACGTGGTGGGCATCGTGAACCAGTTCGGATACCGCGGGGAGGGCGTCGGCGACTCGGCGAACGACCTCACCGCGATGTCCATGTCCCCCGACTCGCACATCGAGTCGGCCAAGTCGTTCACGTGCGAGCTGCGGGCCGGGCGCCTCTCCCATCCCCGGCCGCTCACTCCCCTGCCCCGGGTCCCCGAGCCGCGGGTCTCCGACCCCGTGCCGGGAACTCCGTGGGCGGCGCAGCCCTTCGGGAGGCAGCGCCGTGGCGAATAGCGTTCGCGAGCTCGACGTCGCCGCGCTCCCCGCGGTCCCCGGACCGGATCGACCCTCCGGGCTCCTCGCCCTCGTTGAGCAGGGGTTCGCCCGGGGCGAGGCCCCGGAGATGCGCCCGGCGGTCGGCCTCTTCACCGACGTGTCCCTCTGCATCGGCTGCAAGGCCTGCGAGGTGGCCTGCAAGGAGTGGAACCTCCTGCCGTCGAACGCGCCGGAGTGGAGGGAGAGCTACGACAACACCGGCTGCCTCTCCGCCACGTCGTGGCGCCACGTGAAGTTCGTGGAGGACTTCGGCGCGCCGCTCCCTCCCCGCCCCGTCGTCCCGGGGATGGACCTCGCCGCGCTCCTCGCCGAGCCGAAGGACGGGCAGTGGCACTTCCTCAGCGACTCGTGCAAGCACTGCGTCGAGGCGCCTTGCAACCTGGCCTGCCCCACCGGGGCGATGATCCACACCGAATTCACGACGGTCATCGTCCAGCCCGACGTCTGCACCGGCTGCGGCTCCTGCACCTCGGCTTGCCCGTTCGGCGTGGTCGCGCAGAGCCCGCACGACGGCCACGCCCACAAGTGCGTGCTCTGCTACGACCGCCTGCGCGACGACCTCGAGCCGGCCTGCGCCAAGTCGTGCCCGACCCGCTCCATCCGCTTCGGCCCCATCGACGAGCTGCGCGACGCGGCCCGCTCCCGGGTGGACGCGCTGCACGCCCGAGGCTTCGGGAAGGCGCGGCTCTGGGGCGCCGAGCGGACCGCGACCTACTCGGAGGCGCACGCCTTCTACCTCCTGCTCGAGGAGTCGGAGATGTACGGCCTGCCCTCGAACCCGGTGAATCCCTGGATCCACCTCGCCGGGGACTACCTCCGGGGCGCCGCGGGGCTCCTCGCCGCGCTCGCGGCTCTCGCCCTCGCCGCGTGGAGGATGGCTCCGTGACGGCGCCCCGCACCCGGCAGGCCGGCGGATACCGCGACCAGGTGGGGCCGCACCCGTCGCCCTGGGAGGGCGAGGTCCCGGTGCTCGACGTCCTCCTCCACGACGTGGGGATCGGCGTCTTCCTCGTCGCCACGGTGGGCGCGCTCGTCGCACCCGCCACGATGACGCCTCTCCTTCCGCTCGCCTGGCCGCTTTCGCTCGCCATGGTCGGGATCGACATGCTGCTCTTGCTCGTCGACCTCGGCGACTGGACCCGCTTCTTCCACATGTTCCGGGTGTTCAAGCCGGGCACGCCCATGTCGCTCGGGGTGTGGTCCCTGACCGGGTTCCTGCTCGCCCTCACCGGCGCCGCCACCTGGGGCGCGCTCGCGCTCGTGGGCGTCGCCCCCGCCACGCCTCCCGCGGCGGTCCTCGGACTCGCCGTCCTGGCGCTCGTCCTCGCCGTCCCCGCCTCCATCTACAAGGGGGCCGTCTTCTCGATCACCTCCCAGCCTGGCTGGCGCGACGCGCGGTGGACGGCAGGGGCGCTCTCCGCCTCGTCCGTCCTCCTCGGCGTCGCGGCGCTCGCGGTCCAGGCCCGGATCCTCGACCTTCCGGCAACGGTGCTCCTCTGGAAGGTGGCGCCCGTGGTCGTGCTCGTCGACGCCGCCCTCTTCGCCGCGTGGATGGGGGGTGCTCGCGCTGCCATGGTGGATCGGCTGCCCCCCGAGCGGCGCGTCGCGGAGGGGCTCTTCCAGTGGGGCGCGCGCGGAGCCGCACTCGCCCTCCTCCTCCTCGGGCGGCCCAACCTCACCGCCGCCGTGACCCTCTCCCTGCTCGTCGCCGCGCCGGCGTACGTCGCGCGGCGCACCTTCCTCGCCCTTCCCCACCTGCCGCGACGGACGTCGCGAGCGCCCGTCGCGGGACGATGACGGCCGTTTCTCCGGGTGGCGGCGACCGGGGCCTCGGACGGCTCGCGGCCGCCGCCGTCGCCGCCGGGGCCCTCACCGGCGTCGTGGGAGCGCTCTTCCGCACGGCGCTCACCGCGGCGGAGGGCGGCCGGGGGGTGTTTCTCGCATGGGTGCACCGGTGGCCCGCGGCGGGCTGGGTCCTTCCCGTCCTGGCCGCCGCCGCTGCTGCGGGGCTGTCCCGGGCGCTCGTTCGCCTGGCACCGGAGGCCGCCGGGGGCGGGCTCCCGCACGTCGAGGCGGTGGTGCGGGGAGAGGTGCCTCCCCCCTCCCGCCGGCTCGTCCCGGTGAAGTTCGCCGGCGGGTTGCTCTCCATCGGGTCGGGGATGGCGCTGTCCGGAGAGGGGCTCACCGAGCAGATGGGGGCGGCGCTCGGCGAGGAGACCTCCCGCGCGCTGCGCCTTCCCCCCTCCGACCGGATCCTCGTCCTCGCGTCCTGCGCCGGCGCAGGCCTCGGCGTCGCCTTCGACGCGCCGCTCGCCGGCGCCCTCTTCGCGCTGGAGCAGGTGGCCCGCCGGATCGGCGTCCGCACGCTCGTGGCGTCGCTCCTCACGTCGGCCGCGGCCGTCGGGGCCCTGCGGTTCCTCCTCGGCGACTTCCGGGAGTTCCCCCTCGGACCGGTCCCCGCTCCGTCCGTCCTGTCGGTGGTCCCCTTTGCCGTCCTCGGCGGGCTCCTGGGCCTGCTCGGCGCCGCCTACGGCGCCTCGATCGTCGGTGCGGTCGAGCGCATGGATCGGCTCTCCCGCGTCCCCGTGGAGGTTCGCGCCGCCCTGGTTGGAGCGGTGGTCGGACTCGTCGCCTGGGTCGACCCGGGGCTCGTGGGCGACGGGCACGTCATCAACCAGCGCATCCTCGCCGGCGGGATGACCCTGGCCGGGGTCGCGGTCCTCGCCGGGGTGCGGTGGGTGCTCGGGCCGCTCTGCTTCTCGACGCGCCTGCCCGGCGGGCTCATCATGCCGACCCTGGTCGTGGGCGCGGCCCTCGGCACGCTCGCCCACGCGGTCGCGGGACCGCTCCTCGGCGGGGCGCTTCCCTCCGCTCCCGCGGTGGCGGCGGTGGGGATGGCCGCCTTCTTCGCCGCCGTCATCCGCGCGCCGTTCACCGGCATCCTGCTCGTCGCCGAGGCCACGGCCACCTCGACGCTCCTCCTCCCCATGCTCGCGGCCTGCGGCACGGCCGTCGCCGTCGCCACCGCGCTCCGGAGCCCGCCCGTCTACGACGCGCTCCGGGCGAGGCTCGTCGCTACTTCATCGCCGCCACGTAGCCCGCCACCGCCTTCACCTCGTCCGCCGACAGCTTGATCTCGTTCATCGGCTTCGGGTGCATGTCGACCACGGCGGCGACGACGTCGGCCGGCTTCCCGGCGATGGCCGGGCCGCTGCCCCCCTTTCCCGCGGCACCGTGACAGGCTGCGCAGCTCGCCT
>JBAVCR010000431.1:0-2022 GCA_049586815.1 Anaeromyxobacteraceae bacterium | reverse complement strand
CCCTTGCGCCAGGCGTCGCTGCCCCAGGTGCCCACCACGTGGCCGGACGCGAAGGCGTCCTCGGCCCAGTGGAGCGCGTAGCCCTCCGTCGCCAGGATGCGCATGGCCGCCGCGGGGCGCTCCTCCGGCGGGATGGGCTCGGTGACGTAGCGGTGGGCGAGCTCGAGCGCGGCCATGTGGTACTGCACGTACATGCCGAGCGCGTTCAGCGGCGTTCCCTCGCCGACCGCCTTCCGCGCGTAGCTCGCCGCGTCGTTGTCCACGCGGGGAAGCAGGAAGTGCGCGTTGTTCGCGCCGGCGCGGCTCACGTACTCCGGGTCGGCGGCCTGCAGCTCCAGGTTCGAGGTGGCGATGGCGTTCAGCGTCTGGTCGCGGTCCTTCGACTTGTCGAGGTTGGCCTGCGTCTCCTCGGCGACCCGCGCCACGTCCAGGATCCACTTGCTCCGGAGCGTCCGCTCGGCGACCTCCTTCGGGCTGCAGGAGTGGTCGCCGGCCATGGCGGGGATGGCGGCGAAGTCGATGCAGGCGGGCTTCAACCCCTGCACGCCGTCCGAGAGCGAGGGGCAGAGCCGGCCGGAGAACCCCTTCTGCGCCTCGGTCCAGAGCGCCTGCAGCGCCTCGCGGTCCTGGGGCTCGAGCTTCTGCACGCCGGCGACCGCGATGTTCCGGTGCTCGGGGTAGATCCAGGCCGAGGACGCCGTCGGGAGGGCCGCGACGAGGAGCGCGATCCACGGAGAGGGGGAGAGGCGCATCCCTCGCGACTAGCAGGATGGCGCGGCCGCGTAAAGGTTCGGCGGCGGCAGGCTCCATCCGGCACGCCTTGCGGGGCCGCCGGACCGGGCTATGACCCACCCCCTTGATCGGCCCCGAGGTCCACGTCCGCGCCACGCTCTCCGACATCCCGGCCCCGGAGTGGGACGGCCTGTGGGCCCACGAGCCCGACCGGGCCACGCCGTTCCTCTCCCATGCCTGGCTCGACGCCCTGGAGCAGTCGGGCGCGGCGACCCCCGGGAGGGGCTGGGCGGGGCGCCACCTCCTCCTGCGGCGGGGGGGCCGGACGGTGGCCGCGCTGCCGGCCTGGGTCCGGAGCGATTCCCACGGGGACTTCGGTCGCGACTGGGAGTGGGCGGGGGCCTCCGAGAGGGCCGGCATCCCGTACTACCCGAAGCTCGTCGTCGGCGTCCCGTTCACCCCGGCGACGGGGAGGCGCCTGCTCGTGGCACCCGGGGAGGACCGGGGCGACATGGCGCGGGTCGCCGTGGAGGCGCTTCGCGAGCTGTGCGAGGCGGAGGGGATCCGGTCGATCCACGTCCTCCACCTGCCCGACGAGGACGCCCGGGAGCTCGAGGAGGCGGGCCTCGCGCTCCGGGCCGACTTCCAGTTCCACTGGGTGAACCGCGGGTACGCGAGCTTCGACGACTTCCTGGCCCGCTTCACCTCCCGGCGCAGGAACTCCATCCGGCGGGAGCGGGCCGCGCCCGCCGCCCAGGGGATCGCCATCCGCACGGTCCGCGGCGACGAGCTCGGGGAGCGGCCCGCCGCCTGGGCCGCCGACGTCGCCCGCCTCCACCGCCTGTCGGTGGACCGCATGGAGTGGGGGATGCGCTTCCTCGATCGCCCGTTCTACGAGCGGGTCCTCTCCACCATGCCCGGCGACCTGGAGGTGGTGGAGGCGCGCCTGCAGGGGAAGCTCGTGGGCATGGCCTTCAACGTCGCCTCGCCCGGGCGGCTCTTCGGGCGCTACTGGGGAGGGGAGGGGGAGCATCCCTTCCTCCACTTCAACGTCGCGCTCTACCACTCGGTGGAGGAGTGCATCCGGCTCGGGAGGAGCGTCTTCGAGGGGGGCGCGGGCGGGGAGCACAAGCTCTCCCGCGGCTTCGAGCCGGAGCTCGTCTGGAGCGCGCACCACTTCCTCGACCGCCGCCTCGACGAGCCCATCCGCCGCCACCTCGCCGAGGGGCGCCGCGCCGCCGCCGCCGGGCTGGCGCGCTGGCGCGCGGAGTCGGCGGTGCTCAGGCCGTC
>JBAVCR010000430.1:0-5104 GCA_049586815.1 Anaeromyxobacteraceae bacterium | reverse complement strand
GCCCGGAGCCGCGAGAGCTCGGAGGCCGCGGCGGCGGAGGGTGCGGTGGCGACGGGAGCGGGGGTGAGCCCGCCGGGAGGCGGCGCGGGTGGCCGTGTCGTGGCGCAGGCCACGAGGAGGAGCGCGGCGGCCGGGAGGGAAAGTCTCATGGATCCCGGTGTTCTACACGGGCCCCGCCCCCGGCGAAAGACCGGGTCGGGGCCTGCTACTTGCCGAGGATCTCCGCGACCTTGCTCCAGAAGTGGTTCGCCGCCGGCTGGGTCTCCTCGCCGGACACGGCGGCGAAGCGCTCGAGCAGGTCGCGCTGCTCCTTCGAGAGCTTGGTGGGGATCTCCACCTGGACCACCACGTGCTGGTCGCCGCGGGAGCCGCCGCCGAGGGGCGGGATGCCCTTGCCCTTCACGCGGAAGGTCTTTCCCGGCTGGGTGCCGGCCGGGATCTTGAGCTTGTGCGGGCCGTCGAGGGTGGGCACCTCGACGGCGGCGCCGAGGGCCGCCTGTGAGATCGAGATGGGCATCTCGCAGACCACCTCGGTCTCCTGGCGCTTGAAGATGGGGTGCTCGCGCACCTGGATCACCACGTAGAGGTCGCCCGGCTCGCCCGAGGGCGACGGGGCCGGCTCCCCTTCCCCGCGCAGCTTGAGCCGCGTGCCGGTGTCGACGCCGGCCGGGACCTTCACGTCGACGGCCGACTTCTCGGCGATGCCGCCGGCGCCGTTGCAGGCGGGGCACCGGTCGGTGATGACCTTTCCCTCGCCGCGGCACTGGCCGCAGGTGCGGGAGATGGCGAAGAACCCCTGCTGGAGCCGGATCTCGCCGGTGCCGCCGCAGGTGGGGCAGGCGCGTGCCTGGGTCCCCGGCCGGGCGCCGCTTCCCTTGCAGTTGTCGCAGCGGCGCGGGCGCTGGATCTCGATGCGGGAGGTGGTGCCGAAGGCCGCCTGCTCCAGGTCGAGCTCGAGGTTGTAGCGGAGGTCGGCCCCGCGGGAGCGGCGCTGGCCGCGCCGGTGGGCCCCGAAGACCTCGCCGAAGATCTCCCCGAAGATGTCGTTGATGGTGGCCGCCCCGCCGAACCCGGAGAAGGGGTCGAAGGACTGCCCGTGGCCGAAGTGGTCGTACCGGGCACGCTTCTCGGCGTCGGAGAGGACGTCGTAGGCCTCCGCCACCTCCTTGAAGCGCTCCTCGGCGGCGTGGTTCCCCGGGTTCCGGTCGGGGTGGAACTCCATGGCGAGCCGCTTGAAAGCGGTGCGGATCTCCTCGGACGAGGCGGTCCGGGACACCCCCAGCACTTCGTAGAAATCTCTCTTCTCTGAGCTCATGGAGAGGCCGTGGCGAACCTAATGCCCCGGAAGGCCGGGGCAAGTCCAGGCCGGAGCCCGGGTCCGGTCAGGAGTTCGTTCCCCCGTCCTGGCCCTGCGAGGAGTAGATCGCGTCGGCGATGCGGTAGGCCGAGCCCTCGAGCCGCTGCAGCGACTCCTTGATGCGGGCGGCGTCGGTCGAGCCGAGCACCGCCTTCAGCTCCTCGAGGTCGGCCCGGATCTCGGCCAGGTCGTCCTCCTTGAGGGCGCTCGCGTACTCCTCGAGGCTCTTCTCGGTGGTGTAGATGAGCCCCTCGGCGTTGTTGCGGACCTCGGCCAGCTCGCGCTTCTCCTTGTCCTCGGCGACGTTCTGCTCGGCGTCGCGGATGGCCCGCTGGATGTCCTCCTCGGAGAGGCCGGAGCGGGCGGCGATGCGGATCTGCTGCTTCTTCCCGGTGCCCAGGTCCTCGGCCTCGACGTGGACGATGCCGTTCGAGTCGATCTCGAAGCGGACCTCGATCTGCGGCACGCCGCGCGGGGCGGGGGGGATGCCGACGAGCTCGAAGCGGGCCAGCGTCTTGTTGTCCTGGGCCATGTCGCGCTCGCCCTGGAGCACGTGCACCGACACGAGCGGCTGGTTGTCGACCGCGGTGGAGAAGACCTGCCCCTTCTTCACCGGGACGGTGGTGTTCTTCGGGATGATGCGGGTGAAGACGCCGCCGGCGGTCTCCACGCCGAGCGAGAGCGGGGTGACGTCGAGGAGCAGGACGTCCTTCACCTCGCCCTTCAGCACGCCGCCCTGGATGGCGGCGCCCACCGCCACCACCTCGTCGGGGTTCACGCCCTTGTGCGGCTCCTTCCCGAAGAACCTCCGCACCGTCTCCTGCACCTTGGGCATGCGCGTCATGCCGCCCACCAGGATGACGGTGTCGAGCTGCTGCGCGGTGATGCCCGCGTCCTTGAGGGCGATCTTGCAGGGCTCGATGGTCTTGTCGACGAGGTCGCCCACCAGGCTCTCGAGCGTGGCCCGGTCGATGGTCTCCGCGAGGTGCTTCGGGCCGGACGGGTCGGCGGTGATGAAGGGCAGGTTCACCTCGGTCTCGGTGGCCGAGGAGAGCTCGTGCTTGGCGCGCTCGGCGGCCTCCTTGAGCCGCTGCAGGGCCATGCGGTCCTTGCGGAGGTCGATCCCGGTCTGGTCCTCGAACCGCTTGGCCAGCCAGTCGATGAGCCGCTGGTCGAAGTCCTCGCCGCCGAGGAAGGTGTCGCCGTTCGTCGCCTTCACCTCGAAGACGCCCTGGTTCAGCTCCAGGATGGTGATGTCGAAGGTGCCGCCGCCGAGGTCGTAGACGGCGAGGAGCTCCCCCTTGCCGGTGTGCTGCTTGTCGATGCCGTAGGCGAGGGCCGCCGCGGTCGGCTCGTTGATGATGCGCAGCACCTCGAGGCCGGCGATGCGTCCGGCGTCCTTCGTGGCCTGTCGCTGGGCGTCGTTGAAGTAGGCCGGGCACGTGATGATGGCCTCGGTGACCGGCTCGCCGATGTAGTCCTCGGCGGTCTGCTTCATCTTGGCGAGCACCATGGCCGAGATCTCGGCCGGCGAGAGCTGCTTGCCGCCCACCTCGACCCAGGCGTCGCCGTTCTCGGCGGCGACGATCCGGTAGGGCACCGACCCGGCCGTGCGGACCACCTCGCGGTCCTTGAACTTCCGGCCGATGAGCCGCTTCGTGGAGTAGATGGTCGACTCCGGGTTGGTGACCGCCTGCCGCTTGGCGATCTGCCCCACGAGCCGGCTGCCGCCGTCGGAGAAGGCCACCATGGAGGGCGTGGTCCGCGAGCCCTCGCTGTTCGGGATGACCACCGCCTCGCCCTGCTCCATCACGGCGACGCAGCTGTTGGTCGTGCCCAGGTCGATTCCGATGACCTTCCCCATGCCTCCCCCTACCCCCCCGACTGTTCGCCGCCGGGCTCGGCCGCGGCGACGGCGACCATGGCCGGACGCAGGAGCCGGCCGTGCTGCAGCCAGGCCCGCCCGTGCTGCGCCACCACCGTCCCCGGGGCCGCTCCCGACGCCGGCACGGTGGCGAGCGCCTCGTGGAGCGCCGGGTCGAAGGGCGCGCCGAGCGCGCTCTGCGGCGTGACGCCGTGGCGGAGGAGCGCCTCCTCCACCTGCCGGAGCACCATGCGCACGCCGTCGGCGAGCGGGTCGTCGGTGGGGGCCGCGGCGAGCGCCCGCTCCAGGTTGTCGATGGCCGGGATGAGGTCCTTCACGACCGGTCCGGCGGCGTGCCGGGCCGCCTCCTCCCGCTCGCGGGCCACCCGCTTCCGGAAGTTGTCGAGGTCGGCGGCGGCGCGGAGGAGCCGGTCGTGCTCGGCGGCGAGCTCCTCCTCGAGCCGCTTCACGTCGGCGGCCAGGTCCGGGGCCTCCACCTCGACGGCGGGCTCGGACGGCGGGTCGCCGGGTTCCTCCGCCCCGTGCTTCGCCACGCTCTTCAGCGCCTCCTCCAGGACGGAGGCGGGGATGTCCGCGGCAAAGCTTCCCTTTTCTCCGGTTCCGGGCATGGCGGGCTCCCGGGGCCGCGGGAGCGACCCTGAGGGGATCGAATATGTCACACGGCTCCCGCCGGCGGCAAGAATCGGCTCCTCCAAGTGGCCGGGACGTCTGGGGAAAGGTGGGAGGTGCTTCCGGCTCAGGACCGGTCGGTGTCGGAGAGCGCCCGGGAGATCTCGCGCGCCGTCAGGTCCACGAGCGGGATCACCCGGCCGTAATCCATGCGGGTCGGACCGATGACGGCGAGGGCGCCGAGCACCCTTCCGTCCCGGACGTACGGGGCGGCCACCACGGAGACGTCGGAGGTGGCGGCGAGGTCGCTCTCCGCCCCGATGAAGATCCGCATCTCCCGGGCCTGCAGGACCCGGTCGAGCACCCGCAGGACGCGATCCTTCTCGGCGAAGGTGCGGAGCAGCGCGCGGGCCTTCCCCATGTCGGCGAACTCGGGGGCGTCGAGGAAGGTTGCGGCGCCGTCGACGTGCACGCGGTCGCTCCCCGGGACGGGCAGCGCCTGCTCGGCGAGCCGGAGCGCCTTCTCCATGAGGTCGCGGAGCGCCGTCTCGTCGGCCCGCATGTCGGCCAGGATGGCGTCCCGCAGCCCGTCGATGCCGGTGGCCTCGAGCTTCTGCGACAGGTAGGCGGCGGCGCGCTCCAGCTCGCTCGCGGTGTAGGGGGCGTCGAGCTGCACGAGCTTGTTCGTCACCAGCCCCGCCTGCGAGACGAATACCGCGAGCACGCGGTTCTCCCGGAGGCGGACGAACTCGACGTGGCGGGTGGGGTCGGTGAGCGGGAGCGGCGTGGACACCGCCCCCACGTGATGTGACAAGGAGTGAAGCAGCTCGGCGGTGCGCCCGAGCAGCGAGTCGACCGCGGACGCCCCCTGGGCCACCTTCTCGATGCGCTCCCGGTCGGCCGTGGACGGGGCGCGCACCTTCACGAGCAGGTCGACGAAGAGCCGGTACCCGGCGGCGGTGGGGACGCGCCCGGCGGAGGCGTGCGGCTTCTCGAGCAGGCCCAGGTCCTCCAGGTCGGCCATGACGCTCCGGACCGTGGCCGGCGACACCTCGAGCTCGTGCCGGGTGCGGAGCGCCTGGCTCGCCACCGGCTCGCCGGTGTGGATGTGCTCCTGGACGATGGCGCGGAGGATCTCGCGCTCGCGACGGGACAGCTCGTGGTCCGGGGGCGGCATGCCCGCCTCCGCCTAGGGCTCGTCGAGGTGGCGGGCCGCCGCCTGCCCGAGGGCGGGGACGCGGCCGCCCCGGAGC
>JBAVCR010000429.1:0-4964 GCA_049586815.1 Anaeromyxobacteraceae bacterium | reverse complement strand
CTGTACGGCCGGTGCGGGCGGATGCGCTCACGGCGAGCGACTCTATCCGAAGAGCCGCCCAGGAAGGGCCGGGCCCCGGGATCGTCGCCCTAGAGCTGGACGACCTTCGCCTGCTGGGCCTGGGCCCGGAAGCGCTCCGGCCAGCCCGGCCCGGAGATGCGCGAGGCCGCCTCCACGGCGAGGTGGCGCGGCGTGACCCCGAGCGCGGCGTTCCGGCCCAGCCCCTGCACGCAGGAGGGGCAGTTGGTGAGGATGACCGTGCCCTTCGGCCGCCCCTCCATCGCCTCCTTCACCGCCCCCGCCTTGCGGTGGAGCATGGAGTCGGTGATGTCGGGTCGGGAGAGGGCCAGCGTGCCCGCCTCCGAGCAGCAGTTCGGGACCTCGACGGCGTCGAACCCGGCCCGGCGGGCCGTGGCGATGCCGGCGCCGCGCAGCGAGTCGTGGCAGGGAGCGTGGTAGAGCGCCGGCTCCTTCCCGGAGAGGACGAGCCCGGCGTCGAGCGCGAAGCCGAGCACGTCCTTCACCGGGGCGCTGAAGATCTTCTCCACCTCCATGCCCTCGAGCCCGTCCATGCAGGTGCCGCAGCTCACCACCACCGCCTCGAAGTCGAGGTGGGAGAACATGTCCCGGATCTGGCTGAAGAGGATGGTGTCGCGGAGCACCGTGCGTCCGTGCTGCTCGGTCAGCGCGTTCGCGTGGGCGGGGAAGCCGCAGCACAGGAAGGGCGGCGGCAGCACCACGCGCGTCCCGGTCTCGAGGAGCACGTGGATGGAGGCCTGCGAGATGCGCGAGAAGAGCCGCTCCGAGCCGCAGCCCGGGAAGTAGAAGACGGTGCGGCGGACCTCGCCCTCCGGCTCGAACACCAGCGCCTGGTCGCCGCGGCACTCCGGGACGACGTCGCGCAGCGTCCCCTCGTCGGCCGGGGTGACCGGCGAGCGGAGCGTGGCGAGGAGCCGGGAGTTGCCGTCGAGCTTCTGGAGCGGCGCGGTGACCTCGTGCCCGGCCCGCTGCAGCGCGCCGCCGATGCGGACGAGCCCTGCGCGGAACACCTTGTTGCCGAGGCGCGAGCGGGTGTCGAGGTAGCGGAGCGTGAGCCGGGTCGCGGCCGGCATGCGCTTGAAGCCGCGCGCCGCCAGGATCTCCCGCTCGATGACCGTGACCTCGCCGGTGTCGATGTCGACCGGGCAGGGCTTCAGGCACTTGTGGCAGATGGTGCAGTGGTCGGCCACCTCCTCGAGGTAGCGCAGCATCTCGAAGGAGCCGGAGCGCTCCCGCTGGGCGTCGTAGAGGAGCGCCTCGATGAGCGCGCCGATGGCCAGGTTCTTGTTGCGGGGGTGGAAGAACATCCCCCGCGCCGGGTAGAAGACGCAGCAGTCGGGCTTGCACTTCCCGCAGCGCACGCAGGTGGCGATGCGCCGGGCCAGCTCCTCGAGCTGCCCGTGCTGGAGGATGCGGGCCTCCAGCTTCAGGAGGTTGAACGAGGGCGTGTAGATCTGGTCGAGCAGCCCCAGGTCGGAGAGCTTGCCCGGGTTCATGAGGCCGCCCGGGTCGACCTGCCTGCGGTAGGCCTCGAGCTCCTTCCGCCGCTCGGGGTCCCAGTACTTGAGCTTGGTGACGCCGATGCCGTGCTCGCCCGAGACCACGCCGCCGAGCTCGTGCACCCGGTCGAAGACCTTCTCGACCACCGCGTCGGCGCGCCGCAGCATCTGGCGGTCGTTGGAGAGCACCGGGATGTTCACGTGCACGTTGCCGTCGCCGGCGTGCATGTGGGTGGCGAGCACGATGAGGCGCGCGCGGACCTCGTCCCAGATGGCGCCCAGGGTGGTGGCCACCTTGGGGTAGGTGCCGAGCAGCGCCGCGAGATCCTGGCGCAGCCGGTCGGTCACCGCGAGCGAGCGGACCTCGGCCTCGGCGGCCTTCTCGATGGCCTCGCGGGCCCGGGTGCAGGCGGCGAGGGCCGCCTCGATCTTCGCCGACCAGAGGGCGTCCTCCGGCGGGGGGACGCCGCGGAGGTAGGTCTCGGCGCGGCGGACGAAGTTCTCCTGGCAGTGGCGCTCCTCGTGGACGTTCATCGCGTCGATGAAGAGCGAGAACTCCGCCAGCGCCGTGAGCGGGAGGACCACGTCCTCGTTGATCTTGAAGGCGTTGGTGCGCCGCGCGATGGCGCCGAGCTTCTTGCGGTCGGCCCAGAAGCGCTTGCCCTCGGCCGCGTCGCGGGCCTCGGCGAGGAAGGTGTTGGCGTGGGGCGCCAGGATGGAGCGGACCCGGGCCACCCCGCGCTCCACCTCCGCCGGCGTGTGCCCCACCACGTCGACGATGATGACCGCCTTGGGCGTCTCGGCCCGGGGCGCCTTCACCTGGTAGCCGATGGCCTTCACGTACTGGTCGTCGAAGTGCTCGAGGGCCGAGAGGGCCTCCTCGCCCCGGTTCGGCATCTCCCGCGCGATCTCGAGGATCACCTCGCTGGCCTCGTCGAAGTCGGGGCCGAAGAACTCGAGGCACAGGGTGCGCTGCTGCGGGTAGGCCGGGTAGAGGATGAACTCGGCCGAGGTGATGACGCCGTCGGTGCCCTCCTTCTGCACGCCCGGCAGGCCGCCCAGCGCCTTGTTGGTGATGTCCTTCCAGAGGCCGCGCTTGCGGATCTCCGCGCCGAGCAGCTCGATGGAGCGCACCAGCGCCCCGGCCGCGTCGCGGACCTCGAAGCGGACCACGTCGTCGAAGAGGATCTTGCGCAGCTGGTGGTTCACCCGCCGCACGGTCCAGTCGTGCCCGCCCGGCATGGCGATGCGGAAGGAGACCAGGTTGTCGATGCAGGTGCCCCAGAGGACGCAGTCCTTGCCGCCGGCGTTCTCGGCGATGTTGCCGCCGATGGTGCAGGCCCAGGCGCTCGTGGGATCGGTCGCGAACACCAGCCCGCGATGGGTGGCGTGCTCCATCGCCGCCTCGGTGATGACGCCGGCCTCGAGCTCGAGGACGTGCCCGTCGACGGTGCGGCCGTCGTCGAGGACGAAGGGGCGGGTGGTGAGGGCGCGGATCCGGTTCAGCTTCTCCGTGTTCACCATCACGCAGTCGGGCGTCAGCGGGATGGCGCCGCCGGTGAGGCCGGTGCCCGCGCCGCGCGGGATGGCGTGCAGCCCCAGGTCGCGGATGGCGGCGAGGAGCGGCGCCACCTGCGACTCCTCGGTGGGCGTGACCACGGCGAGCGGGAGGTGCAGGCGCCAGTCGGTCGCGTCGGTGGCGTGGGCCACGAGCGTGAACGGGTCGAGGAGGACGTTCTCGCGCCCCACCACGGCGCCGAGGGCGCGGCGCAGGCGGGCGTGCAGCTCGGGCATGCGCCGGACGTCGTCCCGCACCACGTCGAGCATGCGACGGGCCTCGGCCAGGATCTCGAGGACCTCGGCGTCGGCGCCCGCCCCGGCACCCTCCTGGATGAGCCGGAGGTTCGCCTCCGCGTCGCCGAAGAAGCGCTTGCGGCGGCGGGAGGAGGTGACGAGCTCCTGGCGCAGGTAGGGATTGCGCCTGTGGACGAGCACCTCGCCGAAGACCCGCATGAGGAGCCGGGCGGAGCGTCCGGTGACCCGGCGCTCCCGCAGGCCCTCGAGCTTCTTCCAGATCCCCTTGCCGAGCAGCGACGACACCGCCTGCCGGTCGTCGGCCGACGTGTAGTTGTAGGGGATCTCGCGGTGGCTGGTGGTCGTCATGGTCCTCCCCGCCCCGGGGCGGACCACACCTATTAGCAGGTTCCGTGCCCGGGCCCGCCAGGAAGAAGATCAGCAATTTCAGTTAATTGACTCGACAGGCCCCCGGCCGGGTCGCAGAAAAATATGCGCCCCTGGCCGGGACCTGTCATGCCGGCGCCGCCGCGCCGGTCTAGCCCTTCTTCAGGGTCTCGCTGAACGTGGCGACCGCGGCCCGTTCGGCCTCGCGCATCGCGTGCGGGACCCGGCCCACGGTCTCCCGGGCGTCGTCCCCGAACTCCATCAGCTTCTGGCGGGTCTTCCGCCCGTCCTGCGGAGCGTACAGCAGCGCCACCACGCCGCCGACCGCCGCCCCGGCCAGGAACGCGAAGAGAACCGTCCCTGCGCCGACACCACCGTTGTTCTGGCTCATCCTGCGGCCTCCTTCCTCTCGTGTGGGGAACTCTCCTGCGGGGAACTCGCGACGGGCGGCGCCTGTTCCGGCGCCGCGGAAGGAGGGTCCTCCTCCATCGCCCCCTTCCAGGCGCGAACCGCCGCCGACACCGCCGGGACCACGGCGGCGGAGACGCTGGTCGCCATCTGCAGCGTGCCCCGCATCTGGTTCACGATCTGCGCCGCGCTGGTCACGCCGGCGACGATGTCGTCGATCTTGCCGTCCTTCTCGAGGGCCGAGCCGAGCCGGTCGAGCCGCTCGGCGGTGCGGTGGATGGACCCCATCGCCGCCTCGATGTCCTTCGCGCTCTTGTCGACCACGGTCCGGAGCGTGTGCAAGGTCCCGTAGAGCTGCACCACGAGCGGGAGCAGCGCCCCGACCATCACGGCCGCCAAGACCACCAGTGCTACCTGCCAGCCGTCCATTCCGCCTCCGATCGGCGCCGGTCCCGCGACCCCGTCGTTGATCTTGCTCCGCCCCGGGCCGGTCCGCCCGGTCCCAGACGGGGATCCGTCGAGATGGTCCTCCGGGACGGAATCCTGCGATATCGCGCGCTTGGCGTGGATCGCCGCCGATCACCGTGGGTGGAGCTTGCGGAATCGCTTCAGTCGGACCGCGTCCTCGCGGGACCGCTCGTCCAGGACGGCCTCGACCCGCGCCGCCTCCCGGGACAGGCGTGGGACGAGAAGCTGCTCGAGGGCGTTGATGCGGCGCGAGGTGTCCCGGATCTCCTCGCCGAGCCGGCGCAGGTGCAGCTCGCGCGAGGCGATGGCGAGGAGCACCTCGAGGGCCTCCTCGTGGCGCCGGGCGGCGTCGAGCGCGGAGGACGACAC
>JBAVCR010000428.1:0-4517 GCA_049586815.1 Anaeromyxobacteraceae bacterium | reverse complement strand
CGGCCGAGCCCGAGCGCGGCCCGCGGCCCGATCCGCCCGGCCATGCCGAAGGCGGCGACGAGCGCGGCGTTGCCGCCCGTGAGCACGAGGTAGAAGCCGAGGAGGAAGGCGATCCCCCGCGCCGGCGAGGTCCGCCAGGCCTCCACCAGGATGGGGCCGCAGATGGTGCTCCAGAAGATCCAGGGGCCGGGCCCGGCGGCGTTCACCAGCGCGGCCCGCAGGAAGGACCCGCGCGCCTCCTCCCGCGCCGCGGGCGCCTCCGGGCCCGTTTCACCCGCGGTGCGCCAGGCGCCGAGGGCGAGCCAGAGCAGGAAGAGGCCGCCGCCGATGGAGAGGCCGCGCAGCAGCGCCGGCGGCGCCGCGGAGAGGACGAGGAGCACCGTGACCACCACCGGCCCGTCGCTCACGAGCGGCGCGAGCGCGAGGGGAAGCGCGCGCCGCACGCCCAGCCGGGCGGCGGCCGAGAGCAGGAAGGCCTGGAACGGGCCCGGCGACACCGCCGCCGAGAAGCCCAGGCTCACTCCCTGAGTGAAAAGCGAAAAAATCGCGCCCACCGGTCCACATTCTCGCAAAGGCTGCGTGACGCTTCTTGATCCCCATCAGCCGGAACGGGCAACCCGCCCCAGATCGGCCACTCCCGGCGCGGAACGCTTCTTGTAGTCTCCTCGCGCGCCTCGAGGCGGAGGGAACGATGAACGAGGAATACCGGTACGACTACAGGACGGTGGAAGGGTACATCCTTTCCGCCATCGTCTGGGCGGTGGTGGGGCTCGTGGTGGGGCTCCTCATCTCGGTGCAGCTGTTCGCGCCGGCCCTGAACTTCGCCCCCTGGGCGAGCTACGGGCGCCTGCGCACGGTGCACACCAACATCCTCGGCTTCGGCCTGGGGGTGGGGGCCATCTTCGGCCTCTCCTACTACATCCTGATGCGGCTCACGCGGAGGACGCTGCTCTTCCCGAAGCTGGCGCGCCTCCAGCTCTGGCTCTTCAACGTGGGCATCTTCCTCGCGCTGGTGACGCTCGCCATGGGCTACACCCAGTCGCTCGAGTACGCCGAGATGGAGTGGCCCCTCGACATCGCCATCGTCATCCTCTGGGTGATGTTCGCGGTGAACGTGGTGGGCACCATCCTGGTCCGCCGCGAGGAGCAGATGTACATCTCGCTCTGGTACATCATCGCCACCGTGGTCGGCGTGGCGGTGCTGTACATCGTGAACAACCTGTCGATCCCGGTGGGGCTCCTGAAGAGCTACCACCTCTTCGCGGGCGTGAACTCGGCCAACGTCCAGTGGTGGTACGGCCACAACGTGGTGGGCTTCGTCTTCACCATGCCCATCCTGGCCATGTTCTACTACTTCCTCCCCAAGTCGACGGGGCTGCCCATCTTCAGTCACCGGCTCTCCATCGTGGCCTTCTGGTCGCTCGTCTTCGGCTACCTGTGGACCGGCGCCCACCACCTCGTCTACACGCCGCTGCCCGACTGGATCCAGACGCTCGGCATCGTCTTCACGCTCTTCCTCATCGCGCCGTCGTGGGGCTCGGTGGTGAACGGCTACGGCACCATCGGCGAGGACTGGTCGAAGATGAAGACCGACTACCTCGCCAAGTTCTTCATCCTCGGCATCACCTTCTACGGCCTGCAGACCGTGCAGGGGCCCACCCAGGGCCTGCGCGTGGTCTCGCAGCTCATCCACTTCACCGACTGGGTCCCCGGTCACGTGCACATGGGCACCATGGGCTGGGTGGCCCTCACCGTGACGGCCTCGATCTACTACGTGATCCCGAAGATGTACGGCACCGAGATCTACTCGGTGAAGCTCGCCAACCTGCACTTCTGGCTCGTGCTCGTCGGGCAGGTCATCTTCTCGTTCACCGGCTGGATCACCGGCATCCAGCAGGGCGCGATGTGGAAGGCGCTCACCCCCGAGGGAACGCTCAAGTACACGTTCATGGAGGGGCTGGTGAAGAACTACCCGTACTGGCACGTGCGGTCGCTGGCCGGGACGATCTTCATCCTGGGCATGGTGGTCTTCGTGGTGAACGTGCTGCTCACCATCCAGAAGGGGCGCGCGCTCGAGGCCGGCGGAAGCACCGTCGCCCCGGCGACCGCGTAGGGGAGGGCGACGACCATGGCGGGATCGATCGAGAAAAGGCCCATCCTCTTCACCCTGGCGGTGACGGCGGCGGTGCTGGCCGGCTCCATCGCGATGATGGCGTATCCGATGCTGCGGCCGGACATGCACCCGAAGCTGGAGAACCTGCGCCCGTACACGCCGCTGCAGCTGGCCGGGCGCGACGTCTACCAGCGCGAGGGGTGCGTGAACTGCCACACCCAGACGGTGCGGCCGCTGCGCACCGAGGTGATGCGCTACGGCGACTTCTCCAAGGCGGGTGAGTTCTACTACGACCACCCGTTCCTCTGGGGCTCCAAGCGGACCGGTCCCGACCTGGCCCGCGAGGGAGGGAAGCGCCCCGACTCCTGGCACCTGGCCCACTACGAGAACCCCCAGGCCATCGTGCCCCGCTCCAACATGCCGCCCTACGGGTGGCTGAAGGGCGAGAAGGTCGACGCGAACGCGACCAAGGCCCACATGGACGGGCTCGGCATGCCCTACACGGCCCAGCAGATCGCCGAGCTCTCGACCCGGACCGAGATGGAGGCGCTCGTCGCCTACACGCAGCAGCTCGGCCACGCGGTGGAGAAGAAGAAGGCCGAGGGCGGCTTCGATCTGGCCGCGGTGAACCCCTTCTCGAGCTCGCCCCAGGCCGTCGCCGCGGGCGCCAAGCTCTACGCGGCGAACTGCTCGGTCTGCCACGGCGACGAGGGGCACGGCGGCATCGGCCCCTCCTTCGTGAGCGGCGACTTCCTCGGCCAGAAGGGCTACGGCACCGACGGGGAGTACTTCGCCATCATCTCCGGAGGCAGCGAGGCGAAGAAGGCCATCGGTCGCCCCGGACTCGCCGACGGCGGGATGGAGGCCTACGGTGGCCAGATCCCGCCCGACGGCATCTGGCAGCTGGTGAGCTTCATCCGGGCGCAGCAGCTCCACGAGGTCGGCGAGACGCCGGCGGTGGAGAAGCGCGAGCACGAGACCGGCGGAAAGCACTGAGAGGAGGAACGACCATGAAGGAACTTCCCGACACCGCGGACGCTCTCCAGGCGAAGGAGCCCGTGAGCAAGATCCCGCTCGGCTGGTGGTTGCTCTTCTGGGGGCTCATCGTCTGGGGCGTGTACTACACCTGGACCTACACCCCGTCCCTCGGAGGCTGGTCGCAGGACAAGGCCTTCCAGGAGTCGACCCAGGCAGCCGTGGCGACCGCCGGCGATACGGGGGCCAACGTCTTCGCCACCGTCCTCTTCACCGTCCTGCCCACCGCCGCCGCCATCGGGCTGTGGCTCGCGGCGCGGCGGCGCAGGTCGGCGAAGGGCTAGGCGATGAAGCCCGAAGGCATCCCCGGCGACGACTGGGTCTACCTCGCCTTCGGGCTTCTCCTCAGCGCCGCGCTGGTCTCGGTGATCGTTTACTACTTCTCGAGGAAGCGGAAGGCGAGCGTCGAGGAAGCGAAGTACAAGATGCTCGATGACGACGAGTAGGGACGAGGGGCCGACCACCCGGCGGTTCGGGTCGTGGAGGCGCAGGGCGGGGATCGCGCAGGCGGCGATCTTCGTCGGGCTGCCGTTCCTGCGCATCGGCGGCGAGAGCGCGCTCCGCTTCGACGTCCCCTCGCTCCAGCTCCACGTGTTCGGGGCCACCCTCTGGATGAACGAGTTCTTCGTCGTCCTGCTCGGGCTGCTCGCGGTCACCGCCGTCTTCCTCCTCGTCACCGTCCTCTGGGGCCGGGTCTGGTGCGGGTGGAGCTGCCCGCAGACCGTCCTCGGCGACCTCACCCAGTCGCTGGCGAGCGAGCGGGCCCGCAAGAAGCCCCGCCGGGGAAGGCTCCTCGCCGCATGGACGGCGGTGGGAGCGGTCTCGCTCCTCTTCTCGGCCGCCACACTCTGGTACCTCGTCCCGCCGACCGAGTTCCTCTCGCGGCTCGTGGCGGGGCAGCTCGGGCCGGTGCTCTCCGCCGGCTGGGGCGTGCTCGCCCTCGTGCTCTTCCTCGACCTGGGCTTCGTGCGCGCCCGCTTCTGCGCGACCACCTGCCCCTACGCGAAGCTGCAGGGGGTGCTCTTCGACCGCTCCACGCTGGTCGTGGCCTACGACGAGCGGCGCGACGCCGAGTGCATCGACTGCGGCGCCTGCGTCCGCGTCTGTCCCACCGGGATCGACATCCGCGAGGGGCTGCAGGCGGAGTGCATCGCCTGCGCCCAGTGCGTGGACGCCTGCGCCCCCATCCTGGCCCGCTACGGCAGGCCGACGCTCGTCGACTACTTCCACGGCGCCCCCGGCGAGCGCTCGCGCCCGCTGCGCCCGGCGGTGCTGGCGCTCGCGGCCGCCTCGCTCCTCGCCGTGGCGGGCACGGTGGTCGCCGCGGTGAGCGCCGGCCGGCAGAGCCTCGACATGGTCGCCGCCGTCT
>JBAVCR010000427.1:0-3233 GCA_049586815.1 Anaeromyxobacteraceae bacterium | reverse complement strand
GCTTCTTGCACACCGTCAGCTCGGCGAGCGTGGTGGCGCCGGCGCAGCAGACGACGAGGTCGGACCGGGCGTAGGCGGCGCTCATGTCCACGATGAAGTCGCGCACGTCCGGCGGGAACCCGACGCCGGCGTACCCCTTCTCCACCTGCTCGCGGTCGCGGGCGCCGGTCTGGTGGGTGAAGGCCACCCGCCCGCGCAGGTCGGCGAGGAAGGGCAGGGCCTCGATGACCCGCATGTTGAGGCCGTGCGCACCCTGGGAGCCGCCGAACACGAGCACCCGCAGGATCTCGTCCGACTTCGTGACCGGGCGCATGAAGTTCTCGAGCAGCTGCCGGCGGATGGGGTTCCCGAGCATCTGCACCTTGCGCGCGGGGAACTGCCGCCCGGCCTCCCGGAAGGCCGTGAAGGCCACCTGCACCACCTTGCCGAGCAGCCGGTTGGTGAGCCCGGCCACCGCGTTCTGCTCCTGGACCGCGGTGGGGATGCCCATGAGCCGGGCGGCCAGCACCACCGGCCCCGAGGCGTAGCCGCCCACGCCCACCACCACGTCGGGGCGCCACTTGCGCAGCACCCGCCAGGACTGGACGAAGGCGCGGGGGAGGCGGAAGAGGCCGGAGACGACGCTCCCGAGCCCCTTGCCCTTCAGGCCGCGGACGTCGATGAGCTCGATGGGGTAGCCGGCGAGCGGCACCACCGAGGCCTCGAGGCCGCGGGAGGTGCCCACGAAGACCACGTCGTTCTTGGGGTGCCGGCCGACGACCTCCTCGGCGAGGGCGATCCCCGGGAAGACGTGTCCCCCGGTCCCGCCGCCGGCGACGAGAAGCCTCACGCGGCGCCTCCGGCCACGGCGGGAGCGGCGACGCGCGTGGAGCGCTGGGAGCGCAGGAAGCCGCCCTGGCCCCCGCTCACCGAGAGGAGCATCCCGGCGGCGGCCAGCATGGTCATGAGGGAGCTCCCGCCGTAGGAGACGAAGGGCAGGGTGAGCCCCTTCGTGGGAAGGAGCCCGAGCACCACCGCCAGGTTCACGAGCGCCTGCGCGCCGATGAGCGTGGTGAGGCCGAGGGCCAGGTAGCAGCCGAACGGATCGGGGGCCAGCGCCGTGGCCCGGAAGCCGCGCGCGACCAGGGTGGCGAAGAGGAGCACGAGGAGCGCCATGCCCACGAGGCCGATCTCCTCGGCGATGACGGCGGCGATGAAGTCGGTGTGGGCGGCGGGCAGGTAGAAGAGCTTGCCCTTGCCCTCGCCGAGCCCCTGGCCGAACCACCCGCCGTTGCCGATGCCGAGCAGCGACTCGACGATCTGGAAGCCGATGCCGTCGCGGTGCTGCCAGGGGTCGAGGAAGGCGGTGATGCGCTGCATGCGGTAGGGGGTGCCGGCCACGAGCTTCCAGCCGATGGGAATGGCGAGCACGACGGCGCCGATGAGGTACCCGACCTTCACCCCGCCGGCGAAGAGCATGACGAAGAGCACGAGCAAGAGGATGACCGCCGTGCCCAGGTCCTTCTCGGCGAGCACGAGCGCCACGAGCAGCCCGGTGACGGCCACGTGCGGCAGGAAGCCGATGGAGAACATCTTCACCCGCTCCCGCTTCCGGGAGAGCGAGCGGGCCAGGTAGAGCACCAGCACCACCTTGGCGGCCTCGGCGGGCTGGAAGCGGAGGACGCCCAGGTCGATCCAGCGGCGCGCCCCGCCCGCCACCTTCCCGATGCCGGGGATGAGCACGAGCACGAGCGCCACCACGACCGCGAGGAGGAGCGGCACCGCCAGCGCCTCGAGGCGCCGGTAGCCCATGCGGACGAAGAGGAGGAGCAGGCCCATGCCGACCGCGGCGGCCACCAGCTGCCGCTTCAGGTAGTAGAACTGGTCGTGAAGCCTGGCCTGGGCGGTCACCGCGGAGGCAGAGTAGACCATGACCAGGCCCAGGCAGGTGAGGAGCAGCACCGCGCCGGCGATCCAGGGATCGATCGCCAGGGAGGGGGAGGCCGCGGGGGCGCGGCGCGGGGTCGGCGTCTCGTCGCTCACGGCAGGGCGACCTCCGTGGCGAGGCGGCGGAAGGCGTCGCCCCGCTCCTCGTAGTGGCGGAACTGATCGTAGCTGGCGCAGGCCGGGGAGAGCAGCACCACGTCGCCCGGGACGGCGATGCGGGCGGCGCGGGCCACCGCGGTGCCGAGGTCGCCGCAGGACTCGGTGGGGCCGAGGTCCCCGAGCTCGCGCTCGATGGCCGGGGCGTCCTCCCCGAGGGTGAGGAGCGCCTTCACGCGTCCCGGGAAGAGGGGGCGGAGCGGCGCGTACGGGGCGCGCTTGCCGCGGCCGCCGAGGAGGAGGATCACGTTCTGCTTCCCCTCCGGGAAGGCCCGGAGCGCCACGACCGTGCTGTCGACGTTGGTGGCCTTGGAGTCGTTCACCCACTCGATCCCGCCGCGCTCGGCCACGAGCTCGAGGCGGTGGGGGAGGCCGGGGAAGGCGTCGAGGCCGGCCTGCACGGCAGGGCCGGGCACCCCCATCACCCGGGCGCAGGTGATGGCCGCCATGGCGTTCTCCCGGTTGTGGCGGCCCCGCAGCGCGCGGTTGCGGACGTGGTAGCGCTCCGGCTCGCCGGTGGGCCCGGTGAAGCGCACCACGGTGCCGTCGTCGCGGGCCGACATGGGGGCGCGCAGGCCCGGGCCGAAGGTGATCACCTCGCCCCGGGTGGAGCGGGCCGCGGCCAGCGCGCGCGGGTCGCTCTCGTTCGCGACCGCCACGTCGCCGGGCTGCTGGTTCTCGAAGAGCCGCGCCTTGGCGGCGGCGTAGTCGTCCATCCCGGCGTAGCGGTCGAGGTGGTCGGGCGTGACGTTCAGGATGGCGCCCACGCGGGGGCGGAAGCGGTCGATCCCCTCCAGCTGGAAGGAGGAGAGCTCGACGACCGCCACGGCGAAGCGGGTGGCCGAGAGGGGCAGCTCGGAGAGCGGGGTCCCCAGGTTCCCGCCCACGAAGGTGGGGCGGTCGCCGGCGAAGAGGGCGCCGGCGAGGGCGGTGGTGGTGCTCTTGCCGTTCGTGCCGGTGACGCCGACCACCGGGACCTCGCCGAGGAAGCGGCTCGCCAGCTCGACCTCGCCCATCACCGGGATCCCGGCGCGGCGGGCCGCCTGGATCTCCGGGATGGAGAGCGGCACGCCCGGCGAGACCACCACCAGGTCGGCGGAGGTGAAGTCCCGCTCGTCGTGGGCGCCCAGCGCGAAGGCGACGCCGCTGCC
>JBAVCR010000426.1:0-2740 GCA_049586815.1 Anaeromyxobacteraceae bacterium | reverse complement strand
GGTAGGCCCCGCGGCGCCTACTCGCTCCCGTCCCCCTCGTCGCCGCCGTCCGGGCCGACGGGCGGGACCTCGTCGTCCACCGGGTGGTCCACGCTCGACCGGCGCTCCGTCCGGCGGGCCCGCGCCTGCGCCCCGGCGCGCCGCCGCTCGTAGTAGCGGCTCACCTTGGGCAGGCTGAAGCGGTTCATGGTCACCGAATGGGTGGCGACGGCGTTCAGCCGGTCCACGTCGATGAACCACTCGGGCAGGTAGACGGGCCCGACGACGAGCCCCTCCTCGACCAGCTCGCGGACCAGCGCAGCGTGGTCCACGCTCATCTTGCCGGCGAGGAAGGCCCGCACGAGGTCGAGGTCGCGCTGCTCGAGCGCGGCGCGGAGGAAGTTGAAGGTGCGACAGTAGCCGCGCTGGTAGGCCGCGTCCTTCGTGAAGGGCGCCCCGCCCTCCACCACGCCCCCGCGGAAGACCCGCTCCGCCATCTGCGCCGCCCGGGGCGGGGAGAAGCGGGCGAGCAGGTAGCGGTAGACCTCGAGGAAGTCGGCGCCGCGGGCCGCCATGTCGATGGCGATGGTCCGCTCCCCGAGCTCGATGTAGCGCTCGTCGGTGATGTTGCCGGTCAGGTACTCGGCGACGATGCCGCCCCCCTCCTGCGACTCGGTGTGGCGGGCGAGCCCCACGCCGAGGACGGTCAGGACCGGCTGGCGGAAGCCGTTCAGCGAGGTGAGCACGTGCCAGAGCCCCTCGTGGTGGGCGAGGGCGCGGACCTGGCGCGGCGAGAAGCGAGCCCCCTTCTTGAGGGTGATGCGGGTGGCGCCGGCGGCGGCGTTGGCGGTGAGGCGGGAGCGGACGCCGACCTTCACCTGGCCGCCGAGCAGCGGGTCGCAGATCTCGTGGACCAGCCGGGCGGCCTTCTCGGCGGTGAGGTTCTGCTCCTCGTCGCGGGCGCGGGGCCGGGAGGCCCAGAGCCGGGCGATGGCGAGGTTGTCGGCGCGGACGTCGGGGAAGCGATCGCGCGGGTCGCCGAAGACGCGGCGGGACAGCTCGTAGAAGCGGCGGGTGCCCCGGGCGGCGAGCATCTCGACCACGAGCGAGAACTCGTCGCACTTCTCGCGGATGAGCTCCTCGACCGGGTTCTTGCCGCGGATGTGGCGGCGCAGGTCCCGCAGCTCGCGCAGCTTGTCCTTCGGGTCGAAGCCGAGCGGGGCGTACTCGGGCCTCGGCAGCTCCCGGCACCCGGTCCGGAAGAACTGGGCGTGGACGCGCGGCCCCCAGTTGATGGCCTTCAGGATGCGGATGGGGCGCTGCGCCGCGAGGAGCTGGTCGGACAGCTTCCGGAGGTGTTCCCGGGTCACGCCGGGAGGCTAGCACGTGCCGCGGACCCCCGGTCGCGCGGCGGACCGTCAGGGGGACGCCGACCGATGCGGTTCGCGGGGCTCGCGCGGCACGCGCCGTGCTCTCCCGCCGCGCCGGAGGTCACGCCCATGGAACCCATCACGACAGTCCTCGTCGCTCCCACCGCGGATCGCAAGACCGCGCCATCTCCCGTCGCCACCGCCGTGCGCTCCGCCATCGCCGGGGCGGCCGAGGGGCTCTCCGCGGCGGCCGGACTCCTCGCCCCCATCGCCCCGGCCGGGATGGTCCTCGCGGGCGCCGTCCGCGGGCTCGCCCAGTCGGCGGCCTCTGCCGCGCGCGGGGCAGCTCTCCCGGCTGCCCCGGGCTCGATCGGGGGCGGCGCCGCGGACGGCTTCGAGACCATGCGGCTCCTCCAGCAGGAGGGGCAGAGCTTCAACCTCCGGTACCTGGAGCTGCAGGAGCGGCTGCAGCGGGAGACGCGGGAGTTCACCGCCGTCTCGAACGTGATGAAGGTGCGCCACGACGCGGCCCGCGCCGCCATCCAGAACGTCCAGTGAGCACGCTCCCCGCCACGGCCCTCGCCGGCCCTCCCCCCGTGGCCCCGGCGGCGGCCCGTCCGGTGGCCCCGCGGCCATCCGTGCTCGTCGGCCTCCCACCCGGCAGGACTCCGGGAGCCGTCCCCGCACGCGCCGAGGCTCCACGCCAGGGAGCCGTTCCCGGGGCGCTCCGCGACATCGAGACGGCGCGGGCCCGGATCGACCTCCTCCTCGAGCAGGCCCGGCGCGGGCGGACCTTCAGTCCCCAGGAGCTGCTCTGCCTCCAGGCCGACTCCCACCGGTTCGCCCAGGCGGTCGAGCTCGCCGCGCGGACGGTCGAGCACGGCGTGCAGGGGCTCCGGCAGGCGCTGCAGTCCCAGGTCTGACCATGCGCCGATGCCCCGCCATCGCCCTCCTTCTCGTGTCCGCCTGCTCGGAGGAGGTGCTCCTGCACCGGCTCGACGAGGCGCAGGCGAACCAGGTGATGCTCGCCCTCGCCGACGCCGGGGTCGAGGCGAGGAAGTCGAAGGACGAAGGGGAGGAGGCCGCGTTCGCCGTGGCGGTGGGCGCCTCGGACGCCGCGCCCGCACGCCGGGTCCTGGCGGCCCGGGACCTGCCGCGGCCCCGGATCCCGCCCCTCACGGAGGTGCTCGGGGCGTCGGGGCTCGTGCCAACGCCGCTCGAGGAGCACGCCCGCTACCTCCACGCCCTGTCCGGCGAGCTGGCGCGGACGCTCGAGGCGCTCGACGGGGTGACCGGCGCACGGGTCCACCTCGCCCTCCCGCTCGCCGATCCCCTCCGCCCAGACGCACGGCGCACGCCGCGTGCCTCGGTGCTGCTGCGCTGCCGTCCCG
>JBAVCR010000425.1:0-6471 GCA_049586815.1 Anaeromyxobacteraceae bacterium | reverse complement strand
TTTCCGCTACGCCCCCTCGCTGGTCCACGTGGACCAACCAAGCTCCCAGCAGGGAGTGGACCGTCCCGCGCACCTTGGAACCGCCCTTGCGGGCTTCTGGTGCCACCTCGAGTCCTCGCTTTGGCATGACTGACACTTGACTATCATATGCACTCCGTTTATTGGTATGCCAAGAGGACTCCTCATGGCCCCCCGACCGAAGAAGAGCGCTACCCCCGACCCCTTCTCCACGACCGAGCGCATCATGCAGACCTTCCGGATGCCCCGGGAGCTCGTGGCGTTCCTCCGCGAGGAGGCGACCAGCGCGGGCCGCGACCTCACGCCGCACGTGAACCGCTACCTCGACGGGGTCCGGACCTGGTTCGGTCTCCCGGAGGCCGCCACCCGGATGCTCGAGGAGGATCGGGCCGCGATGAGGATGGGGCGCTACGAGTACCTCCTCCACCTGCTGTTCACACGAAGCCTGGAACTCCGGCAGAAGGGGCCCGGCTTCGAGGCCCCTGGCAAGGACGGCAAGAGGTAGCCCTGTGCCCGCCAACCGTCCCGACCCGGGAGCGCCGCCGCCCTCGCCGCTGCGAGAGCACGACACGCTGGCGCGGGCGATGGCCGGGGTCGTGCGTCTACCGGCGGCCCTCGCGGGCGTCGAGCAGCGACTGGACCGGATCGAGTCGGCCCTCCGCGGCCTGCGTCGCATCCTGCCGCCGGTTCTCGTTCCCCTCCCCGAGGCCGCCCGGATACTGGGCGTCTCCTACGCCACCATTCGCCGGATGAAGAAGGACGGCCGCCTTCCGCTCGTCGGAAGCGGCCGGACGGCGCGAGTGGACCTCACCGCGATGCACGCGTTGTCGGACCTCGAGGCGACGATCGAGGCACGGCAGGCCAGGGCCGGTCCAGGCCCGGAGGAAGGCGATGGCAACCCGTAGGCGCAGGCAGTGGGGCAAGGGCTCGGTCGAGAAGACCGACAACGGCAACTGGCAGGTCCGGTGGCGTGAGGGTGGCCGCCGGCGCACGCGCGGCGGCCTGGGGAGCCGGGAGGACGCCGAGCGTGTTCTCTCCAAGATCCTGGGCGACATGGCCCAGGGACGCACCGGCCTTCCCGCCGACACCCGGTCCGCCCCGAAGCTCTCCGAGTTCTCGGAGGGGTTCCTCGCTCGCCGCAAGCTCACGCACCGGGCCGGCGCCGAGGACGGCTACCGCTGGAAGAAGCACATCGCTCCGCACTTCGGCAGCCTGCGTCCCGGCGACGTTGACGCGGGGCGCATCCGCGCGTTCATCGAGGCGAAGCTCGTCGAGGGGGTGAACCCGGCCACCATCCGCATCTTCGTGGCCATCCTCTCGGCGCTCTACACCGACCTCCTGGAGCGCGGCATCGTGGCGAGCAACCCGACTCGCAGCCTCCCCCGCTCCACGATGCGCCTCATGCGCCCCACCCACGACCCGCGGACGACGCCGTTCATCGAGAAGCTCGACGACGTCCGCCGCATCTACCTCACGCTCCCTGAACCGCTCGACGTCGCCTACGCGATCGGCGCGCTGGCCGGCCTGCGCACGGGCGAGGTATTCGCCCTCCGTTGGGAACACGTCGACCTCGCGAGGCGGCGCATCCACGTCCGCGAATCGGTGAAGGGCCCGCTCAAGGACAAGGAGTCGCGCATCGTCCCGATCCTCGACCGGCTCCTGCCCGTCCTCGCGGGCTGGAAGAAGCGCTCCGAAGGAGCGGGACGGATCATCCAGCCGCTCCGCCGGGACGGGCTCAAGATCGACAAGCACACGCCGGGGGTCTACCTCGCCGAGGCGCTCGTGAAGCTCGAGCTCGCTCGACCGGGCCTGCGCTGGTACCAGGCGACGCGACACACCTTCGCCTCGCAGTGGGTGCTCGCCGGCGGCTCCATCGAGAAGCTGAAGGAGATCCTCGGCCACTACTCGGTGGTCATGACCGAGCGGTACGCCCACCTCCGGCCGGACCTCTTCAGCGCCCGCGACCTCGCCATCATCGACCTGGACCTGAACGCCGGTGAGCCCGATCCGGACCCTTCCGGGCCAGAGAATGGCCACGAAACGGCCAGTGAGGGCCGGTCGCCTCGTCGCATCCAGTTGAAACTACGTAGAAAATGCCGGAGCCGCCCTGTAAGCCGGGTTCGAAACACTGTCGGTATGGGTCGCTGTACGACGCGACTGGGCGTGACAAGTGGGCGGAACTCCTCGAGGCGACGCGACTGTCGACGACAGGTCGTGTCGCTCCCGCGCCATCGTACGGCAGATTACGTCAGGTGGGTTTGCCTTACAGTGAATTGCGACATGGCTCGGCGACCGGTTCACTTGCAGGACCAGAATCTCGGTGCTGGACGTGAGTTGTGCTGCCGCGGGCTCTCCAGCAGGGCGCTTCAATCCGTCGCCACGAGGCACTTCGGCAATCCACGCGGCGCCCTGACGGCGGTGGGGCGATGATGGGGACTCGTTCGGGACTTGAAGGCGGCAAGAGATCAGGCATTCCCAGCATACTCCTCGCCACACACATGGCGGTGGACCTGCCCACACGGAACGTGTGGTCGCGTCCGACCCTCTGGATGGTTCCGGACTTCCGTCTGCCGTGCCCTCGTTCCTCGAGGCATGCGCGAGTCTGGCTAGTCAGGCTGCCGCTCAGGGTAACTTCGAGAAAGCGAAGGTGCTCATCGAGAAGGCCGCCCAGGTGACCCGCTTGGTCCCGTGCGACGCCCACGTACAGGTCACGGATTCCTAGTCGCCATAACCACAACGGACCTCGATGGTCCGAACATCCACGGCGGGGGCTGTCCGAGTCCCTACGCGGAGCCATATCCATTCCGGCATTCGGCAGCCATCTTTGCCCTGAGGCTCGGACAATCGAACGTCCCACGGCCCGATGCGGGTCGCCATTCCACTTGTCTTGGGTTCCAGGTACTTGGCCGCGTAGACCTCTGCCACCTGGTGCGTGAGCGTCTTCATAGCCTCGGAAGGGAGTGGGAAGTTCGAGAGCCTCTCCTCCACGAAGACGCTCCGGACAATGCGCACCGAAAGGAGCGGAACCTGGAACGCTGGGTCGAAGAAGGTCAACGTCAGGCGGTCCGGTTCTCGGCGAATGCTGGCCAGGAGCGTCACGTCTCCCGACTCGGTCCTGATCTCGACCACCTGCGTGGCACTAAATGCCTCCGGAAAGGCGTATGCCGCAGGACCCGACGGAACGGTCGCACAGCCCGTAAGCACGATTGCCGCCATCGCCGCTCTCACGGCGACCCCTTTGGCTGACCGCGCATCCGAACCAAGAGCGCGAAGGCCAGGGATGGAGCGGCGCCGGCGACGACGGTGGCACCGAGCGTCCGGAGCACTGGATGGCGCGCGAAGAGCAGCACGCCGAACGTGCCGATCGCAGAGAGGCCCGTAAGGAGGATCTTGGAGAGCTCCGTGGACCCGTGATCCGTGGAGATGGCGACCGCCGTGTAGTCGATGGCGATCGCGATGACCAGGGAGAACCCCATGAAATGCACTACCGTCAGGGGCGATCCGGACACGCGCGACCACAACACGAATCCGAGCGCTGACACCAGAACCGGCGCGATGATGTAGAGCACTCGAGCGAGGCTTCGCTGGAGGAACACCAAGTAGACGGCCATCGCCGCAATTCCGGCCAGGAACAAGACTCCGAGCTGCCTCGATATCGCGGTCAAGAGGTTGTCGTAGTGCCTGCGTGGATCGAGGGGCACGAAGCCGCGTCGCCTCGCGTCCTCGGGGAGATGCTTGAGGCCAACGTAAATAAACCGGGCACCCTGGGCCTCTCCCACCCACCGAACCGGACCCATTTCGTCGAGGAGGTTGAGGTAATCCCACTCGGAGAGTTCCTGCCCGGGAGGGGATTCGGCGAGTTGCAGCGATAAGCCTGCCTCCATCAGGCCGGCATCGATCCGGGCTCGCGCCTCCGCCCATCCATCGCGGAACTTCGCAAGCGTGAATATCTGCTGTGTCGTCGTTGCCCTTCGCGATAGCGGATGGCCCGCGGGATCGACCAAACCCTGCACGGCGAGACGGGCCAGGGTCTCCGAGGGACTCCCCTCCACGGGCACGGCGACCATCTCGCCGGGCGCGAGGGCGTCGAGTCTGCCCTGGAAGTATCTGCGCTCGCTCTCCAGCATCTCCGACTCAACCCGCAGCGATTCGACGCGCGTTCGCACCTGGGGCATCCCCATCCACGCGAGGCCGGCCACGGCTATTCCCGCCATGGCAGCGACCGCGCCCGCCGGGACGGCCAGCCTGGGAAGGCGCACGATCCGGAAGCGGATCGATCGAACCGTGTCGCGATAGGGGATGAGGAAGACGAGGAATGCGACCAGGCCCACGATGGACGCCAGCGCCATCTGCCTCACCAGGACGGAGCTGCTGAGGAGCATCACCACGAACCCGAGCAGCGTGGTGCCGATGGCCGACCAGATCCCGAGCATGGCCTTCGAGCGGCGCCCAGGCTCCATACCGGAGAGATGGACCAGCGACTCGTTGTTGAACCCCACGAAGGTGGAGGTGTAGACCAGGACCACGGCGAAGATCTCGGCGTAGAAGACCCGGATCGCCAGCAGCCCCGCCATGTAGGAGACCAGTGATCCGACAACGACCAGCCAGAGCAACACCCACCGGCGCGTGAAGAACACGAAGAGGAAGACGTTGAGGAGGAGGGACGCTAGGGTGCAAACGACCACGTCCCTTCGTACGGCCCGGTAATTCTCGAGCGCGAAGAAGTCCCCGCCGATGGAATGCACCCGAGGAGCGAGGCCTTCCAACTCATCCCGGAGGGCCTCCACCTTCCCGTAGTCGAGCGCAGTGGGGCTCACGTAGGCACGCAGTCCCGGCCGGCCTTCGACGCCGTCGACCCTTCCACCGCCTAGCTCTCGGGCTAGCGCCGGCAGGACGCCCAACGGGTCCAGCTCGAACTGTCGCAGAAGCCGTTCCCCGCCCGGAAGCGTCGCCATGGCCGTGGCATCGAGCACTCGCTTCCGCCCGGACTCGCCTCCGAGAAGCGCCTCGACGACACCGGGAGGAAGCTGGGAGGCGAGGACGAGCATGCGCTCGGGCCCCGGCATGGCCAGGAGTGGCTCCTCGCGGTACCCGGCTGCCTCGAAGGCCCGGTCGAGCCGCTCTCGTTCCGCGGGACCCAGGTCGGCGGCCTCGACGTAGATCCTCCCGCGGTACGGGCTCCTCGCCTGGAAATCCTCGAAGAGCTTCCCGGACACGGGGTCCGAGGGGACGAGGGACCGCACCAGGTCGTCCTGGAGGCGGAACGCGCGCTCCGATGCGAGGGCGAGGGCCGCGATCGCCAGCCCGACAAGTAGATGGCGCTTCACCGCGTCCGCTCGACCTTCAAGAACTCGAGCCGCGTGACCTCGGAGGGCGTCGTCAGCTCGACGAGGTGGATCTCGTCCTGTTCATCGAACGTGAGCCGGATGCGGTCCAGGAACGCGGTCGTCGACGGACGCGGACGAGCCTCGACGGTTCGCCCTTGCCAGGTGAGCTCGTAGTCCCGCTCGATGCTGGGGAGGTCGAAGGCAACCAGCGCGCGCAGGAACCGGAGAAGGGAGGCGACGCGTGGATCCCGGGCCGCCGCTCCGACGTCGCTCCCGCCGGTCCCGATCCCCGTCACCCGCACCCGGTCGCCCTCGATCACGACACTCGCCTGGACCGGCTCGACCGTCTCCCACTCGATTCGGGCAGGAGTCCAGTGGAGCTTCACACGGCTCGTCATCGGACGGGCCCAGTAACGGCCCTCCTTGACCTGGACGATTTCCGCCTCGAGGGTCCTCATCCCGGCCTGTCGCTGACGGACCCGGTCCAGGTCGAGGCCGGGGGGGGCCGCGAGCAGGAGAAACGCAGCCAGGACGGCGCCCCTCACCTCCCGCTCCCGTCGGGGCCAACCGCGGCCCGAAGCCGTTCGAGCACCTCCTCTGGCGTCGCGAGGCAGAGCTCGCCCGCGACGGTGAGCGTGACGATGCTCGTCCGGGCCACCGCGCACCGCTCGCCCGTGGACACGAGAGAGAGGTCGTACGCCATGTCGATGCGACCCTCGTCGCCGGTGACCCAGCAGCCGACGCGCAGGAGATCCCCGTAGCGGAGGGGCGCGACGTGCCGGACGTTCGTCTCCGCCACCATGAAGAGATACCCGAGCGCCTGCATGTCGGCGAGATCGAGCCGCTGCCGCCGGAGGTACGCCCCCTGCGCGGCCTCCAGGTACTCGATGTAGCGGCCATGCCAGACCACGCGCAGGTAGTCGACGTGGTGGAAGGGGATCCGGATCTCCACCCATTCGGCGGAGGCTGGCGGCGTCGCATGGCGGCTCACACGCCCTCCGGGTCGCAGTACGGGATCTCGCCCCACGAAAGGCGCCGCCGCAGCCCCTCGATGTCGACGTCCATCGCCCGGTCCTCCTCGACGACCGGGATAGTTGTGCGCACCGCGGCGACGACCTCCTGGGTC
>JBAVCR010000424.1:0-2076 GCA_049586815.1 Anaeromyxobacteraceae bacterium | reverse complement strand
CACCGGTCTCGCCGGCTCGGCACCGCTCGCCTCCCTGCCCCTTTCCCCCGCCGAGTTCGGCCGGTTCGTGGCCCTCGCCGAGTCGGGCCGCACCACCGCTGCGGGTGCGAAGGCGCTGCTCGCGAGCCTCGTGGAGCGGCCCGGCGACCCCGCCGAGCGGCTCGCCGCGCTGGGTCTCGAGAGGGTCGACGACCGCGCGCTGGTGGACGCCGCGGTGGCCCGCGTCGTCGCCTCCCGGACCGCGGAGGTGGCCCGATATCGGGCCGGGGAGAAGAAGCTGCTCGCATTCCTTCTCGGCGCGGTCATGCGCGAAACGCAAGGCAAGGCCGACCCAGGCGTGGTACGAATCGCCCTCCAGGAAGTGCTCGGATGAACCCCCACTCCAAGGAGACCCGAATGCGCCGATTCCTCTTCGTCCTGCCGATCCTCGCCGCGCTCGCATTCCCCGCGGCGTCCCGCGCCGAGTCCGGAGGCGCCCCCATCTCGCTCGGTCTCGTGACCCCGATCCAGATCGTCCCCGAGGCGAAGGGCATCAGCGGCTTCCGCTTCAGCCTCCTCTACGGCAGCAACGCCTTCGTGAACGGCTTCGACCTCGGCCTCGTGAACGTCACCACCGGCGGCGGCGAGGGCGTTCAGTGGGGCGCGGTCAGCATCGTGAACGGCAACTACACGGGCTGGCAGGCCAACTGGCTCGTCAGCATGACGGGCGGCAGCTTCGAGGGGCTCCAGATGGGGCTCTACAACCAGGCCAAGCACGTGAAGGGGCTCCAGCTCGGCCTCGTGAACAACACCGTCACCATGGAAGGCGTGCAGATCGGGCTCATCAACATCATCCAGCAGGGCGGCATGCTGCCCGTCTTCCCGATCTTCAACTTCTCCTTCAAGTAGGCGCCGTCCAGCGCCGCTCCGGTCCGCGCCCCACCGGGCCGCCGGAGCGGCCACTTCCCGCTCCCCGAGGCGCCGATTGACCGACTTCCGTTCCCGCTACGGTCCCTGGGCGCTCGTCACCGGCGCGTCCGAGGGCATCGGCGAGTGCTTCGCGCGACTGCTCGCGGCGCGGGGGCTCCACGTCGTCGCGCTCGCCCGGCGCGCGGGCCCCCTCGAGAAGCTCGCGGCGGACCTGCGCGCCGCCCACGGCGTCGAGGTGCGCACCGTCACGGCGGACGTCGGCCGGCCGGACGTCGTCGAGGTGATCGAGACCGCGGCCGCCGGAGCCGAGATCGGCCTCGTCGTGCACAACGCGGCCTACTCCGCCCTCGGACCCTTCCTCACCCGCTCGACGGCCGACCTGCAGCAGGTCCTCGACGTGAACTGCCGGGCGCCGGTCCTGCTCGCCCACCACTTCGGACGGAAGATGGCGGATCGGCGGCGGGGCGGCATCGTGCTCATGACCTCGCTCGCCGGCGGGCAGGGCACGCCGATGGTCGTCACCTACGCCGCCACCAAGGCCTTCGAGATCGTCTTCGCCGAGGGGCTCTGGGACGAGCTCGGCCCCTCCGGCGTCGACGTGGTCGCCTGCCGCGCCGGCCCCACCCGGACGCCGAGCTACGAGGCCTCCCGTCCCCGCAAGAAGGTGCCGATCATGGAGCCCATGCCGGTCGCCGAGGAGGCGCTCGCGGCGCTCGGGCGGAAGCCGGTGGTGGTGGCAGGGCGTCTCAACAGGGCGGTCGACTTCGTCATGCGGCGGCTCCTCTCGCGGCCGGCCGCCATCCGCTTCATGGGCAAGCACACCCGCGACATGTACGAGTGAGCCGATGCGCATCCTGCACACCATGATCCGCGTGGGCGACCTCGATCGCTCCATCCGCTTCTACACCGAGGTCCTCGGGATGCGGCTCCTGCGCCGCCACGAGTACCCCGAGGGCCGGTTCACCCTCGCCTTCGTCGGCTACGCCCCGGAAACCGAGGCGGCCGCCATCGAGCTCACCTGGAACTGGGACACGCCGGGCTACGACCTCGGCAACGGGTTCGGCCACGTGGCCCTCGAGGTCCCCGACGCCGCGGCGGCCTGCGCCGAGATCACCCGGCGCGGCGGCAAGGTGGTGCGTCCCGCCGGCCCGATGAAGCACGGGACGA
>JBAVCR010000423.1:0-1654 GCA_049586815.1 Anaeromyxobacteraceae bacterium | reverse complement strand
GGTCATCGCGCGTTGACCCCGGAAGCCCCAGCGTCTAGCCTGCGCCCGGAAAAGGAAACGTCCGGTCGGAAGAACGAGGGAACCGATGTCCGAGGAGCTGGGAGCCACCGAACGCGAGATCGTCGCGCAGCGCCTGAAGAAGGCGGAGCAGCTGCGGCAGCTCGGCGTGAACCCCTACGGGAACGGCCACGCGCCGGCCCACCTGGCCCGCGACCTCCACCGCCGCTACGGCGACGCGCCCGCCGAGGAGATCGCCCGCGAGCCCGGCGAGTGGTCGGTGGCCGGCCGCGTGCTGGCGGTGCGGAGCTTCGGCAAGGCGGCCTTCCTCCGGATCCGCGACCGCTCCGGCGAGATCCAGGTCTGGGTGAAGAAGGACAGGGTGGGGGAGAAGGCCTTCGAGGTCTTCCGGCTGCTCGACGTCGGCGACGTGATCGCCGCGTCCGGCCCGGCCACCCGGACCAAGACCGGCGAGCTGACCGTCGAGGCCGCCACCTTCACCATCCTCACCAAGTCGATCCGCCCGCTGCCCGAGAAGTGGCACGGCCTCTCCGACGTGGAGCAGCGCTACCGGCAGCGCTACCTCGACCTCGTGGCCACGCCCGGGGTGAAGGAGACCTTCGAGAAGCGCGCCCGCATCGTCTCCACCATCCGCCGCTTCCTCGACGACCGGGGCTACCTGGAGGTCGAGACCCCCACGCTGCACAAGCCGGAGGAGGCCGGCGGCGCCGCGGCCCGCCCCTTCGAGACCCACCACAACGCGCTCGGGCTCGACCTCAAGCTGCGCATCGCCACCGAGCTCCATCTGAAGAGGCTCGTGGTGGGGGGCCTGGAGCGGGTCTACGAGATCGGCCGCATCTGGCGCAACGAGGGCATCGACCGGCGCCACAACCCGGAGTTCACGAGCATCGAGTTCTACCAGGCCTACGCCACCCACGAGGACCTCATCCGGCTCACCGAGGAGCTCTTCCACGAGCTGGCGGTGAAGGTCACCGGGTCGCCCCGGATCACCTTCCAGGGGCAGGAGATCGACCTCACGCCGCCCTTCCCGCGCTTCTCGCTCCTGGAGATGGGGGCCCGCGCCCTCGGGCTCTCCCCGGAGGACGCGCTGGCCGGGCGCGGCCTGGCCGAGGCGCTGGCGCGCGCGGCGACGCGCGAGGGGGACAGCGAGGACGCCTGGAAGCTCGAGAAGGCCGGCAAGGCCTCCCCGGGCGAGGCCATCGCGCTCGCCTTCGAGGTGTTCTGCGAGCACCAGCTGCCGAAGGACCGCCCGGCCTTCGTGGTCGACTGGCCCATCGAGACGAGCCCGCTCTCCCGGCGCCGCGACGCCGACCCGCGCCTCGTCGACCGGTTCGAGATGTTCGTCGCCGGCATGGAGGTCGCGAACGCCTTCAGCGAGCTGAACGACCCGCTCGACCAGCGGGCCCGCTTCGAGGCCCAGGTCAAGGCCCGCGCCGCCGGCGACGAGGAGGCCATGCCCTTCGACGAGGACTTCGTCCGGGCCCTCGAGCACGGCATGCCGCCCACCGCCGGCGAGGGCATCGGCATCGACCGGGTGGCCATGCTGCTCACCGACTCGTCGTCGATCCGCGACGTGATCCTGTTCCCGCTCCTCAAGCCGAGGGAGTAGCGACCTGGCGCCGGTGTTCTCCTGGAG
>JBAVCR010000422.1:0-17070 GCA_049586815.1 Anaeromyxobacteraceae bacterium | reverse complement strand
GGTCATCGGCTGGCTCGCGCTCGCGGCGCTCGACGGCTACCAGGGGCGACGCGCCGCGGGGCGGGCGCGGCTCGAGGCCATGGCACGCGAGCTCGGCCCGGCCGGACAGGACGCGCTCGTGCGCGGGATGCGCATCCAGTACCTCGCCGGCGACGGGGACGGACCTGCGCTCGCGGCCGAGGTGGAGGGGCTCCTCGCGCTCGACCCGGAGGCGGCGGCGGTCCACGCCCCGCTCCTCGCCTGGCTCGGCAACACGGGCCTCGCCGCGCGGCTCGCCCCGCGCCTGCGTCCGGGGTCGCCCCGGGCGCGCACCTACGAGGCGCTCGTCCTCTGGAACGGCGGGCAGCGCGAGGAGGCGCTCCGGCGCCTGCGCGAGGTCGCCCGCACCTCCCCCTACGACGTCGACTTCGGGCTCGCGCCGGCCTTCCTCGTGGCGGACCTGTCGGCGCGCACGGGCGACGACGCCGCGGCGGTGGAGGGCTACCGGCGCTTCCGGGCGCTCTTCATCCCCACGGCGATGTGGCGGAGCTGGGCCCACGCGCGGGGGCTCGTGGGCGAGGCGGAGTCGCTCATGCGGCTGGGGCGCGCGGAGGAGGCCCGGGCGGCCCTTCACGCCTTCGCCCAGGAGTGGAAGAATCCCGATCCAGGGCAGCCGCTCGAGGCGCGGGCCGCCGCGCTGGGCGGCCGCCTGCGGACCGGGGCGTCGCTCCGGCCGGAAGGGGGGACGTGACGCCGATCGACAACAGGGTCCGTGGCCTCCTCGACGGCGGCGACGTCGACGGCGCGGCCACGGCCGCGCTGCAGGAGCTGGGTCCGCACATCCTCGGGTGGCTCCGTGCCGTTCACGGGCCGGACGACGGCGACGAGGTCTTCGCCGAGTTCGCCGAGCGGATCTGGAAGGGGCTTCCCGGGTACCGGGGCGAGAGCCCGATCCGCCCCTGGGCCTACCGCGTCGCCTGGAACGCATCCCGCAGCTTCCGGGACGAGGCCTGGCAGAGGCGTCGCCGGCGGCTCGCGACGAGCGCCGCCTCCCGGCTGGCGGACGAGGTGACGCGATCGGCCGGCCCGGCCCGCGACGACGAGCGGCTGCGCCGCCTCCGGCAGCTGCTCCCGCCCGACGACCACACCCTGCTCGTGCTCCGGCTCGACCGGGAGATGGGCTGGGAGGAGATCTCGGCGGTGCTCTCGGCGACGGGCGAGGAAGTGTCCGCCCCGACCTTGCGCAAGCGCTACGAGCGCCTCAAGGAGCGGCTCGCCCGGGAGGCCCGCGACCACGGGCTCCTCGACGACGCCTGACGTCCCGGGAGCGTCGCTCTACCCGCGCCCCTCCCGCAGGATCTCCCGCGCCGCGTCGTAGCCGCAGGCCCCCATCACGCCGCCGCCGGGATGGGTGGCGGCCCCGCACATCCAGAGGTCCCGGACCGGGGTCCGGTAGGCCGCCCACCCGGGGAGCGGGCGCATGAAGGCGAGTTGGTGGAGCCCCATCGCCCCCTGGAAGATGTTGCCGCCGGTGAGGCCGAAGCGGCGCTCGATGTCCACCGGCGTCAGCACCTCGCGGTGGAGTACGCTCCGCGCGAACCCGGGCGCGTAGGTCTCGAGGATCTCGACGCAGCGGTCCCCGAAGGCCTCCTTCCGCGCGTCCCAGGTCCCCTCGGCGAGGCGGTAGGGGGCGTACTGCACGAAGATCTGCATGACGTGCTTCCCGGGAGGCGCCACGCTCGGATCGACCACCGAGGGGATGGTGCACTCGAGCACCGGCGAGGCGGAGGGCCGCCCGGCCCGCGCGTCGTCGAAGGCGCGCTCGATGTAATCGAGCGACGGGCAGACGTGGATGGTGCCGCGGTGCTGTGGCCCCGGCGCGTGGCCGGGCAGCGCGGTGAAGCTGGGAAGCTCGGAGAGGGCCAGGTTCACCTTCAGCGAAGCGCTGGAGTAGTCGATGGCGCGGACGGCCTCGGCGATCCCGTCGGGCAGGTGGGCCTCGCCCACGAGCCCGAGCAGCGTCACCGTGGCGTCGGCGTTCGAGATCACGCGTCGGGCCGCGATCTCCTCGCCGCCCTCGAGCACCACGCCGGTGGCGCGCCCTCCCGCCACCGTCACCCGCGCGACGCGCGCGCCGGTGCGGATCTCCACCCCGCGTGCACGCGCCGCCGTGGCGAGCGCCTCGGAGAGCCGCCCCATCCCTCCCTGCACGTAGCCCCAGACGCCCCGCGCCCCGTTGCACTCCCCCATGACGTGGTGGAAGAGCACGTAGGCCGTCCCGGGCGTGGACGGCGAGGCCATGGCGCCGATGATGGCGTCGGTGGCGAGCGTGGCCTTCACCTCGTCCGACTCGAACCAGCGGTCGAGGATGTGGCGTGCCGGGGCGGTGAGGACCTCGACGGCCCGCGGGCCGTCCTTCCCGAGCTTCAGGAACCGCCAGCCGGTGCGGGCGAGCCGCAGCAGGTCGCCCACCCGGCCGGAGAAGGGATCGGGCGGGGTCTCGAGCAGGGTGGGCTCGATGGCGCGCGCGATCCGCTCCAGCATGGCCTCGTAGGCGGGGAGGCGGGCCGCGTCGCGCGGCGAGAACTTCGAGACCTCTCGCCGGTTGAGCTCCGGGTCGGGGCCCATGAGCAGGGAACGTCCGTCGGGGAACGGCGTGAAGGAGGAGGGGTTCCGCGGGAGGAGCGCGTAGCCGTGCCGCTCGAGCTCCAGGTCGCGGACGATCTCCGGGCGGAAGAGGCTCACCACGTAGGCGGCGGTGGAGATCCGGAAGCCCGGCCAGGTCTCCTCGGTCACCGCAGCGCCGCCCACCCGGTCCCGCGCCTCGAGCACGAGCACCTTCCGGCCGGCCCGCCCCAGGTAGGCGGCGGTGACGAGGCCGTTGTGGCCTCCTCCCACGACCACCGCGTCCCAGGTGGTCATCGGGGCTGGAACTCCTTCACGCCCGCCTGCCAGAGCAGGAAGGCGAACCGGTCGGCGGAGACCTCGTAGGTCTGCTTCTTCGTGGAGCCCATGCCGTGCCCGGCGTCGTAGTCGATGCGAAGCAGGACCGGCTTGCCGCTCGACGTGGCGGCCTGGAGCCGGGCGGCCATCTTGGCCGCCTGCCAGGCGTCGACACGGGGGTCGTTCGCGCCGGTGGTGACGAGCACGGCCGGGTAGGCCACGCCGTCCTTCACCCAGTGGTACGAGCTCATCGCGTACAGGGCCTTGAACCCCTCCTCGGTCTTCACCGAGCCGAACTCGGGGATGTTGGGCACGCCGTTGGCGCTCGACTCCATCCGGATCATGTCGGAGACCGGGACGTCGTCCACCGCCGCGCCGAAGAGGTCGGGGCGCTCGGTGATGGCGCGTCCCACCAGGATCCCGCCGGCGCTGCCGCCGCGGATGGAGAGTCGCGCGGGCGTCGTGTAGCCCTGCGCGACGAGCCACTCGCCCGTCGCGATGGCGTCCTTCCAGGTGTTGGGCTTCGTCCTCTGCTTGCCCGCCTCGTACCACTCCTGCCCGTTCTCGCCTCCCCCGCGCACGTGGGCGACCGCGAGGACGCCGCCCCGCTCGAACCAGGCGAGCCAGGTCGGGCTGAAGGAGGGGAGCTGCGAGATCCCGTAGGCCCCGTAGCCGTAGACGAGCGTCGGGTTCTTGCCGTCCTTGCGGAGCCCCTTCCGGTGGATCACCGAGACGGGCACGAGCGTGCCGTCGTGCGACTTCACCCGGACCTCGGTGGCGGCCACGTCCTTCGGCTCGTCGAAGCGGCCGCGCGGCTGGATCCCGGTGTCGGTGGTCTTCCCGGTGGCCGGATCGAAGCGGTAGATGCCCCCGTAGCGCACCCAGCCGGTCAGGAAGAAGTGGACCCCGGGCACGCGGACGTCGGCGGCCATCCAGGGGACGTCGCCCGCGAAGGGGAGCGGGATGGGCGCGGCCTTTCCCTTGCCGTCGAGCGGGACGCGCAGGACCTGGCTCACGCCCCCCTTCATCCGCTTCACGTAGAGGGCGTCTTTTGCGACCACCGCCCCGGTGACGACCCGGTCGGTCTGGGGCACGACCACCGCCGGGGGCGCCGACGGGTCGGCGAGCGATCGGCGCAGGACCTGGAAGCGGGGCGCGCGCTGGTGGGAGACGAGGAAGAGGTCGTCCCCCGTCCAGGAGAAGTCGGTGACCTCGTCGGCCGGGTCCACCACCTTGCGCCAGGCCGGACTCCCCGACGCGAGCGCGGCGACCGGCGCCGTGTAGAGCGTCACCTCGCGCTGCACGCCGTTCACGACGTTCCCGATGGCGTGGCGGGAGACGGGGTCGACGACCACGAAGGGGATCGCGCCCGGCGGGATCTCCACGCCCGGGGTGACGCCCGCGCCCAGGATGGGGACGTCCTTCTCCGGGTCGGTCCCGAGCACGTGCCGGTAGACCCGGCTGTTCACGAACTTGTCGGTGACCGGCGCCCCGGGCGCCATCTTCTGGAGCCGGTTGTAGAGGAGCTGGTCGTCCGGGGTCCAGCCGGTGGCCCCGAACTCGGCGCGGTCGATGACGTCCCCGGTCTCCTTCCCGGTCGCGACCTCCATCACGTGGAGGACGGAGGCCTCCGAGCCGCCGATCGAGACGCCGAAGGCGACGTACCGGTTGTCGAGCGATGGCACGAACCAGTCGATGGCGAGGTGCTTCCCCTCCGGATGCGGGAGCGCGTCGGGATCGACGAGCAGGCGGGGCTGCGCTTCCGGGCCCGGACGCACCCAGAGCTTGCCGATGTTCTCGTCGCTCTTCCGCTCCAGGTAGAAGAGGTGGTCGCCGCTCACGACGAAGCTCGAGATGCGCGACGACGCGGCGTCCCCCAGCTCGGCGATGCGGTCGAGGAGCGCCTTCCGCCCCGGGATCGCGTCGAGCACGGCGCGCGCGTGGGCGGCCTGCGCCTTCATCCACGCGGTGGCCTCCGGGTCGTCCGCCGTCTCGAAGTAGCGGTACGGGTCGGAGACCGTCACGCCGAAGTGGGTGTCCTTCGCCTCCCGCACCGTGGGCGCCGGGGGCTTCACCTGGGGTGTAGCCACCCCGGGAACGGCGGCGAGCACGACGGCGACGGCGGCGACGGCGACGCGGAATCTGGACATGGCCCCTCCAGGAAGCGGGGCCCATCCCACTCCCGGGGGTACCTTCGAGGAAAGGCGCAGCGCGTCAGGCCACCGGTTCCTCCTTCGGGCGAGTGTCCCCGTCGACCCGGGTGTTCGAATCCGGGTCGCCCGGGACGAAAAGGGGCATGGTTCCCGGGCCCCCGTCCGGGAGGCGAGCCTGAATCCACCGGGTTGCGAGGGGCCGCCGCGTGGCTCGCCCGATGCACCGACGAAGGTTGGCGTTCGCCGCCGTGCTGGCGGGTAGGAACCGAAGGAGGGCGCCATGATTCTCGAGCTCGCCTGGCTCTACGTTCCCGTCGTCGTCGTCGCCATCTTCTGGGCGCTGGAGATCCGCCCGCTCCGCCACCTGCTGCACCCCGCGCCGCTCCGGGCGCCCCGCCGGCCCCGGCCCGCCGTCCGCTGACGGTGATTCGCGGCGCGGCCCGGATCGCGGTGCGGTCCCGGATCGGGCCGCCCAGGGGAGGCGTCGGAGGCCTACATGCCGCGACCCGTCCACTTCGAGATCCACGCGCAGGGGACCGCCGCCCGGCGATGGCCGGCCCGTGAACGCATTCCCGTGCCCGGTGGACGTGCCCGACCTCGATGCGTGGCTCGGCAAGGTGACCGCCGCCGGAGGGAAGGTGGTGGTGCCGAAGATGCCCATCCGGACGGTGGGGTGGCGACAGTTCATAATCGCCTCCATCGGTCGACATTCCCCCTGGGAATCCGGCCAACTGCGCCCCGTCCCGGGACTAACCCCTCGACCGTCGGTGTTGTGGATGGCAGAATCCGCCGCCCGTACCGCCCCGTTGGGGGCATGACCCGCTCGCCCCCGGCCCCGCCTTCCAGGACGGTTCCTCATGAAGAAGTTCCTCTCGTTCCTCGCCTCGCTGAAGCTCGCCGTCATCCTGCTCGTGCTGCTCCTCGTGGGGCTCTCGCTCGGGACCATCATCGAGTCGCGCTCCGGCGTCGAGGCGGCCGGGCGGCTCGTCTACTACGCGTGGTGGTTCCTGGCGCTGCAGGGGCTCTTCGCCATCAACGTGGCGCTCTCCATCGCCGACCTCTTCCCCTGGGGGAAGAAGCGCGTGGGCTTCCTCGTGCTCCACGCCTCCCTGCTCCTCATCTTCGCGGGGTCGGTGGTCACCTACTTCTTCAAGACCGAGGGGACCCTCGGGCTCTGGGAGGGGGAGACGAACAACCGGATCGTCGAGCTCGACCGCAACAACAAGGTGGTGAGCCAGCACGACCTGCCCTTCTCGGTGACGCTGCAGGACTTCATCCTCGACACCTACCCGGGCACCATGCGCCCGGCCGGGTTCATGAGCATCGTGAAGATCACCGACCTCGACACCGGCAAGGTCTACGACGCGAAGATCTGGATGAACAACGAGCTCCACCACCGGGGCTACGCGCTCTTCCAGTCGAGCTACCAGCAGGACGGCCGGCGCGAGGCCACCGTGCTCTCGGTCTCGAAGGACCCGGGCCAGAACATCGTCTTCGCGGGCTACATCACCCTCGTGCTCGGCATGATCGTCGTGCTCTTCACCCGCATCGGCCAGGCGCGCGAGCGCGCCGCCCTCGAGGCCCGCGATGCCGCCGGCGCGGCCGGGAAGGTGGCAGCGGCGCTCCTCCTCGCGACCCTCGCCGGCGCCGCCCTGGCGGCCACGCCGGTCGACACGCTCCGCCGCCTCCCGGTGCAGCACGACGGCCGTACCATGCCGCTCGACACGCTGGCGCGCGAGGCGGTCTGGAACGTGACCGGCTCCTACTCCTGGAAGGGCGAGGATCCGGTCGCCACCGCGACCGGCTGGCTCTTCGACCCGCCCGCCGCCGCCAACGCGCCCATCGTGAAGCTGGGCAGCGACGACCTGGCCCGCGAGCTCGGGCTGCCCGCCGGCACCGAGCACGCCTCCTTCCTCCAGATCGTCCGGAACCCCAAGGCGATGGCGCTCATGGAGCAGGCCCACCAACGGGAGGCCCAGGGCATCCCGCGCACCGGCGTGGTGAAGGACGCGGAGAAGCTGGAGAGCCGGCTCATGGCGCTCCAGGGCTTCCTCGGCCGCGAGGCGGTCCGGCCGCTCCCCGTCGCCGCCGACCCCAAGGCGAAGTGGGGCGTCCCCGAGAACCTCGCGCCGGAGGGGCTGCTGCTCCTCATGGCCGGCCCGCGCCTCCCCGGATGGCCCACGGCCGACAAGATCGAGACCGAGATCCGCTACAACCAGCTGAACCCGGTGCGCTGGTCCTGGATCATCCTGCTCGCCGCGCTCGTCGTGTCGATCCTCGGCATGGTGCGACGGAGCAAGATCCTCGACGCGACCGGCTTCGGCCTGCTCCTCGCCGGCTTCGCCATGATGAGCTGGGGCATCCTGCTCCGCTGGGACGCCGGCGATCGCATCCCGGCCGCCAACATGTACGAGTCGATGCTCTTCCTGGCCTGGGGCGTGGCCCTCTTCGCGGTCATCGCCTTCGGGGTGCTGCGGAACCGCGTGGTGGTGGTGAATGCCGCGGTGATGGCCGCGCTCACCATGGCGCTCACCGATCTCCTCCCCATCGACCGGTTCATCCACCCCATCGCGCCGGTCCTCGCCGGCACGCCCTGGCTCGCCATCCACGTGCCCATCATCATGGTGGGCTACTCGGTGCTGGCGCTCGGCCTCGTCGTGGCTCACATGCAGATCGGCTTCACCATCTTCGCGCCGCGCAAGGTCGAGGTCATCGACCGGCTCTACGACCTGCTCTACTGGTACATGTTCGTGGGCTCGATCCTGCTCATCGCCGGCATCCTCACCGGGTCGATGTGGGCGGCGTCGTCGTGGGGCCGCTACTGGGGCTGGGATCCGAAGGAGGTCTGGTCGCTCGTGGCCTTCCTCTGCTACATGGCCATCCTCCACGCCAAGGTCGACAAGATGATCGGCCAGTTCGGCGTGGCGGCCATCAGCATCGCCGCCTTCCAGACCATCCTCTTCACCTACCTGGGCGTGAACTTCGTCCTCACCACCGGCATGCACTCCTACGGCATGGGCGACTCGCCGGTGGTCATGTGGATGGTGATCACGGCCGTGGTGGAGCTCGCCTTCCTGGCCTGGGGCTGGGCGGCGTACCGCAAGAACCGGCAGATCCTCGAGCCGTCCTCGGTGTAGAGGTCGCTACCGCTGCCGCCCGGGGAAGGTGATCCCTTCCTCGGGGCAGTGGCTCGCGCAGCGGTCGCAGGAGTCTCGGCATTCCTGCGGCCGCGCCACGCGGGCGCCCTTGTCGTGGCGCCCCATGGCGAAGACGCCGGTGGGACACTCGTCGAGGCAGGTGCCGCAGCCGCGGCAGGCGCCGGCGTCGATGCGGGGGGCCCAGGAGACCCCTCCGTGGGTGCCGTGGGCGGGGGCGGAGGAAGGCCGCGGGGCGGGCGCGTCGGCCCCCCCGTCCTTCCGTCCCATTCCCAGAGCGTCCCAGATTCCCATGGCGTCCCGTGCCCTTCGAACCCGGGAAGCTAGCCGATCCTTCCCCCGATCGGAAGCCGCCGGCGCCCCGGCGCCGGTCCTTGCGGACGGGCCGCCTTCGTGGAAAGTTCCCGCCCCGCCATGGCCCAGTACGTGATGTCGATGTTCCGCGTCAGCAAGGTCGTGCCGCCCAAGCGGCAGATCATCAAGGACATTTCCCTGTCCTTCTTCCCCGGCGCCAAGATCGGGCTCCTCGGCCTGAACGGCGCCGGGAAGTCCACGGTGCTCCGCATCATGGCGAGAGAGGACGCCGAGTTCGACGGCGAGCTCTCCCACGAGGCCGGCATCCGGATCGGCTACCTGCCCCAGGAGCCGGTGCTCGACCCGTCACGGACCGTCCGCGAGGAGGTGGAGTCGGGCATGGGGGAGGTGGCGAGCGCCCAGAAGCGGCTCGAGGAGGTCTACGCCGCCTACAGCGAGCCCGACGCCGACATGGAGAAGCTGGCCGAGGAGCAGGCCCGGCTCGAGGCCATCATCGAGAACGCCGGCGCCGACACCGGCAACGCGCTCGAGATCGCCGCCGACGCACTGCGGCTGCCCCCCTGGGACGCGAAGGTGGTCCACCTCTCCGGCGGCGAGAAGCGCCGGGTGGCACTCTGCAAGCTCCTCCTCGGGAAGCCGGACATGTTGCTCCTCGACGAGCCCACGAACCACCTCGACGCCGAGTCGGTGGAGTGGCTCGAGCAGTTCCTCACCCGCTTCCCCGGCACGGTCGTCGCCATCACCCACGACCGCTACTTCCTCGACAACGCCGCCGAGTGGATCCTCGAGCTCGACCGCGGCCGGGGCATTCCCTGGAAGGGCAACTACTCCTCCTGGCTCGAGCAGAAGGAGCAGCGGCTCGAGGTGGAGGCGAAGCAGGAGAGCGCCCGCATCAAGGCCATGAAGCAGGAGCTCGAGTGGGTGCGCCAGAACCCCAAGGCGCGCCAGGCGAAGAGCAAGGCCCGGCTCGCCCGCTTCGAGGAGCTCTCCTCCTTCGAGTACCAGAAGCGCAACGAGACCCAGGAGATCTTCATCCCCGTGGCCGAGCGGCTCGGCGAGCAGGTCGTCGAGTTCCAGGGCGTCTCGAAGGGCTTCGGCGACCGGCTGCTCATCGACGACCTCTCCTTCACCATTCCTCCCGGCGCCATCGTGGGCATCATCGGTCCGAACGGCGCCGGCAAGTCCACCCTCTTCAAGATGATCACCGGCGTCGAGAAGCCGGACGCCGGCAAGGTGGTGGTGGGCAAGTCGGTGAAGATGGCCTTCGTCGACCAGAGCCGGGAGGACCTGTCGTCCGGCAAGACCGTCTTCGAGGAGCTCTCCGGCGGCAACGACCTCATCCAGGTCGGGCGCTACGAGATGCCGAGCCGCGCCTACATCGGCCGCTTCAACTTCAAGGGGGCCGACCAGCAGAAGGTGGTCGGCACGCTCTCCGGCGGCGAGCGCGGCCGGCTCCACCTCGCGAAGACGCTCATGAAGGGCGCCAACGTCCTGCTCCTCGACGAGCCCTCCAACGACCTCGACGTGGAGACGCTCCGGGCGCTGGAGGACGCGCTCCTCGAGTACGCGGGCAGCGTGCTCGTCATCTCCCACGACCGCTGGTTCCTCGACCGCATCGCCACGCACATCCTGGCCTGCGAGGGCGACTCGAGGTGGACCTTCTTCACCGGGAACTACCAGGAGTACGAGGTGGACAAGCGCCGCCGGCTCGGCGAGGAGGGGGCGAAGCCCCACCGGATCCGCTACAAGCCGATCACCCGGTAGGGCCGGGGCCTCCGAAAGGCCAGCGGCGGAACCGGCCCCGCGGCGCTAGACTCCCCGCCGTGACCGACATCCTGAAGCGGATCGAGGAAGGGCGGGAGATGCTGCGCAAGCGCTTCGGCGAGGCCATCCGGGCCACGCCGTCGCTCGCCGACCGGGAGCCCCAGGGCTCCGGGCCGGCGAACCGCCATGGCATGCCGCAGGTGCCCCCGCGGCAGAACGTGCTCTCCACCTGGCCGGTCCTCGACTGCGCCGACCAGCCCGTGGTCTCCACCGACCGGTGGGAGCTCCGGATCGAGGGGGAGGTGGAGGAACCCGTGCGGCTCCACTGGGCCGACTTCCTCGGGCTGCCGCAGGCCGAGGACGTGTCGGACTTCCACTGCGTCACCGGCTGGAGCCGGCTCGACATGCGCTGGGAGGGGGTGCGCTTCGAGACGCTCGCCGCCCTCGTCCGCCCCACGCTCGGCGCCACCCACGTGATGTTCCACTCCTACGACGGCTACTCGACCAACCTGCCGCTCGAGGAGGCGCTGAAGCCGGACGTCCTGCTCGCCCACCGCGTCGACGGCGAGCCCCTCTCCACCGAGCACGGCGGACCGGTGCGCGTGGTGACCCCGCAGCTGTGGGCCTGGAAGGGCGCCAAGTGGGTGCGGCGCGTGGAGTTCATGCCCCACGACCGGCGCGGCTACTGGGAGATCCGCGGCTACTCCAACACGGCATGGCCGTGGCGGGACGACCGCGACTGGTGAGGCGGGCGCCCGGGGCGCCCGGGTGTCACTTCCGGGCGAAGCGCCGGTAGAAGCCGACGATCTCCTTCGCCGCGTCCTTCCACTCGAGCGTCTCGGGGACGTCGCCCTCCTCGGGGCCCTCGACCCAGATGCCGCCGCACGACTCGCAGGTGTCGTAGTGGAGCGACTTCTTCTCGCCCCCCTCGATCTCGATCAGGTCCACCTGGCAGGCCGGGCACTGGCCGGCCATGACGTCGGCGTTCAGCCAGCCGCCGATGGAGGTGAGCGCCGGCAGGTTCCCGTGGACCAGGAACCGGTTGACGTCCGACACGTCCACCCAGAGCCCACCGCAGTCGGAGCACCTCTGCATGACGCTGTCGTCACCGGCGATCTCCGTCATCTCGACGCTGCAACGTGGGCAATCCATGAGGTGTGGTCCTCCTCCAGGACCGGTTCCGCGAGAAGTGGTTGGGGTCGTTCGTCGGAAGGCTCGGGGGATGATAACGACAAGCAGCGCCGCGGATCAACGTCCGCCGGCGGTACCCCCGGGCTCCACCACCGAGCGGAGGGCCTCGACGAGGCGCCGGAGGCGCTCGGCGTGCAGCTTCAGGGCGACCCGGTTCACCACCAGCCGGGCCGAGACGTCGAGGACGGTCTCCTCGACGACGAGCCCGTTGGCCCGCAGGGTCTCGCCGGTCTCGGTGATGTCGACGATGAGGTCGGCGAGGCCGAGCGACGGAGCCACCTCGATCGACCCGTGAAGCGGGATGATCTCCGCGGGCAGGCCCTTCCGGGCGAAGTGGCGGGCGGCCAGGTTCACGTACTTGGTGGCCACGCGGGGGGCCACGCCGCGGGGGAGGGGGCGCGCGTCCCGGGGGCGACCCACGATGACCTGGCAGCGGCCGATGCCCAGGTCGAGCGGCTCGTAGAGGTCGCGGGGCTCCTCCCGCAGGACGTCGAGCCCGGCCACCCCTACGTCGGCGGCGCCGTGCTCCACGTAGCTCGCCACGTCGGCGGCGCGGATGGAGATGAAGCGCAGGCCGTGCTCGGCGGAGTCGGCGGCCAGCTTGCGGGTGTTCTCGAGCAGCCGCTTCGGGGAGACCCCGAGGGCCTGCTCGAAGAGGGCGGAGGCCTCGCCGAGGAGCCGCCCCTTCGGGATGGCCACCGAGATGAGCTCGCCCGCCTTTCCGCCCCGGCTCACGCGGCCTCCCGGCGGATGCGGGCGCCGAGCGGCGCCAGCTTCGACTCGATGCGCTCGTAGCCGCGGTCGAGGTGGTAGACGCGGCGGACCTCGGTCGTGCCCCGGGCGGCGAGCCCCGCCAGCACGAGCGCCGCGGACGCGCGCAGGTCGCTCGCCATGACCGGCGCGGCGGAGAGGGCGGGCACGCCCTTCACCACCGCGACCTTGCCGTCCACGGCGATCTCCGCGCCCAGGCGCTGCAACTCGAGCACGTGCATGTAGCGGTTCTCGAACACGGTCTCCGTCACCACCGACGATCCGTCGGCCAGGGCGAGCAATACCATCATCTGGGCCTGCATGTCGGTGGGGAAGCCCGGGAACGGCGCGGTGCGGACGTCGACCGGCCGGGGACGCCCGCCGCCCACGACGCGGAGCCCCCCCGTCACCTCCTCGACACGGGCCCCGGTGGCCCGCAGCTTCTCGACGAGCGCCTCGAGGTGGGCCGGGAGGGCGCCGAGCACGGTCACGTCGTTGCCGGGCAGGGCGCCCGCCACGAGGAAGGTGCCGGCCTCGATGCGATCGGGGATGACGTCGTGGTCGAGCGGCCGGAGCGCGTCGACGCCGTCGATGCGGATCTGCGGGGAACCCGCGCCCTCGATGCGCGCGCCCATGCGGACGAGGGAGGCGGCGAGGTCCCCCACCTCCGGCTCCCGCGCGCAGTTCTCGAGCACGGTGCGCCCCTCGGCGAGCGCCGCCGCCATCATCACGTTCTCGGTGCCGGTGACGGTCTCCTTGTCGAACGTGAAGGTGGCGCCGCGCAGGCGGCCGCCGGGGACGCGCCCCTCGACGTACCCGTGCTCGAGCGTGAACTCCGCGCCGAGCGCGGCGAGCCCCTTCAGGTGCTGGTCGATGGGGCGGGCGCCGATGGCGCAGCCGCCGGGCAGGGAGACCCGCGCCTTGCCGCAGCGCGCGAGCAGCGGGCCGAGCACCACCACGCTGGCCCGCATGGTCCGGACGAGGTCGTAGGGCGCCTCCGGAGTGACGGCCCGCGGGGTGCGGATGACCACCGCGGCGCCGGGGCCCGCCACGCGCTCGAAGGTGCAGCCGGCGTGGGCGAGGAGCCGCCCCATGGTGCGGACGTCGGCCAGGTCCGGGACGTTGCGCACGGCGTGATCGCCCTCGGCGAGCAGCGCCGCGGCCACCACGGGGAGGGCGGCGTTCTTGGCGCCGGAGACGTGCACCGCGCCGCGAAGCGGCGCGCCGCCTTCGATGAGGATCTTGTCCATGTCGGGATTCCCGGAGGCCGGCGATTCTAGGACGGTGCGGCGAGGCGCGCCACCACCCAGCGCGGGAGGCCGGCGAGGTCCTCGTGCACCTCGGCCGGGGAGAGGCCGGCCACGGCGCAGAGGGCGGGGAGGGGCCCGGCGTGGGACTCGTGCATCTCCACCACCAGCAAGCCCTCCCGGCGGAGACGGGAGGGCGCGCAGCCCACGATGCGACGCAAGACCTTCAACCCGTCCTCCCCTCCGTCGAGCGCCAGCCGCGGCTCCCTTCTCACCTCGCGGGAGAGCCCGTCGATCTCCCGCGACGGCACGTAGGGGGGGTTCGACACGATCACGTCGAAGATCTCCCCCGGCGCCACCGGCGCGTCGAGGTCCCCGAGAAGCCACTCGACCTTCGCCCCCAGCGCCGCGCCGTTCTGCCGGGCCACGGCGAGCGCTTCCGGGGAGAGCTCGGTCGCCACCACGCGGGCGTCGGGTCGGGCGAGAGCCGCCGAGAGGGCGATGCAGCCCGTCCCGGTGCAGAGGTCCAGCAGTGCGCCTCCGGGCGGGAGGAGCGCGATGGCCGCCTCGGCGACGAGCTCGGTCTCCGGCCGGGGGACGAGCGTCGCGGGCGTCACCCGGAAGGCGTGGCCGAGGAACTCGCGGCGGCCGGTGAGCCAGGCGGTGGGCTCGCCCGCGGCCCGGCGCCGGACCAGCTCGCGGTAGGCGGAGAGCTCCGGGGCGCCGAGCGGCTTGTCGAAGTCCAGGTAGAGGCGCACCCGGTCGCAGGAGAGGGCGTGGGCGAGCAGGATCTCGGCGGTGAGGCGGGGGGCGTCGACGCCGCCCTTCGCGAAGAAGCCCTGCGTCCAGGCGAGCAGCCGGAGCGGGGTCCAGGCCTCGTCGCTCAAGGCGTCCTCAAGCCCGCCTCTCGGCCGCCCGCGCGGCGTCGCTCTTCGACGCCTCCTTCAGGGCCTCGGCCGCGAAGTGGGTGCGGCAGGCGTCGATCACGTCCTGGACGTCGCCGTCCATCACCGCCGGCAGGTTGTGCCGGGTGTAGTTGATGCGGTGGTCGGTGAGGCGGTCCTGCGGGAAGTTGTAGGTGCGGATCTTCTCCGACCGGTCGCCCGTGCCCACCTGGCTCTTGCGGGTCGCGTCGCGCGCGCTCTGCTGCTTCTCGGTCTCGATCTCGAAGAGCTTGGCGCGCAGCATCTTCATGGCCATGGCCCGGTTCTTGGTCTGGCTCTTCTCCTGCTGGCACTTCACCACGATGCCGGACGGCTTGTGGGTGATGCGCACCGCGGAGTCGGTGGTGTTCACGCTCTGTCCGCCCGAGCCGGTGGAGCGGAAGACGTCGGTCTCCAGGTCGGCCGGGTTCACCTGGATGTCGATGTCCTCGGCCTCGGGCATCACCGCCACGGTGACCGTGGAGGTGTGGATGCGCCCCTGGGCCTCGGTGGCGGGCACGCGCTGCACGCGGTGCACGCCCGACTCGAACTTCATCCAGGAGTAGACGGCGTCGCCGGAGATGGTGAGGGTGACGTCCTTCACGCCGCCCAGCGTGCCGGCGGAGAGGTCGACCACGTCGCAGCGCCAGCCGCGCCGCTCCCCGTAGCGCAGGTACATGCGGAGCAGCTCGGCGGCGAAGAGGCCGGCCTCGTCTCCCCCGGCGCCGGCCCGGATCTCGACGATGACGTCCTTGTCGTCGTTGGGGTCGCGCGGGATGAGGAAGACCTTGAGCTGCTCCTCGGCCGGCTCGAGCCGGGGGCGGAGCGAGGCCAGCTCCTCCTTCGCCATCTCCCGGATCCCCTCGTCCTTCTCGGCGAGGAGCGCCTCGTTGTCGGCGATCTCCTGGGTGAGGCGGCGCCAGGCGCGCAGCGCCGCCACCGTCGACTCGAGCCCGGCGCGCTCCTTCGAGACCTTCTTGAAGCGCTCCCCGGAGGAGGCCACGGCCGGGTCGGAGAGGTGGTGCGTCAGCTCCTCGAAGCGGCGCTCGATCGATTCGAGCTTCTGGAGGACCTCGGGCGACAGCATGGGAGCGGTTACTTACCCTCGCCGCGGTCGGGGGGCAAGACGGGTCCGCCGGCGGCGTCCGGTCGCGGGGCGCGCCCCGCGTCGTGCAGGGCGCGCCGCAGCAGGTACTCGATCTGCCCGTTCAGGCTGCGCAGGTCGTCGTCGGCCCAGCGCTGGAGCGCCTCGAGGACCCGGGGGTCCGTGCGCAGGAGGAAGGGCTTCCGCTCGGCCACGGGCGCCGCCTAGTAGATCGTCCCGGCGTTGATGACAGGGTGGGGTGACCGGTCGCCGCAGAGGACCACGAGCAGGTTCGAGACCATGGCCGCCTTGCGCTCCTCGTCGAGCCGGACGGTGCCGTGCTTCTCCAGCCGGTCGAGCGCCATCTCCACCATGCTCACCGCGCCCTCCACGATGCGGGTGCGGGCCGCGATGATGGCCGCCGCCTGCTGCCGCTGCAGCATGGCCTGGGCGATCTCCGGGGCGTAGGCGAGATGGCTGATGCGGGCCTCCAGGATCTGGACGCCGGCGGCCTTCACCCGCTCCTCGACCTCCTTCTGGAGCTGCTCGGCCACCAACCCGGTCGAGCCGCGCAGCGAGGTCTTCTCGTCGTCGTGGGAGTCGTACGGGTAGCGCGTGGCCAGGTTGCGCAGCGCGGCCTCGCTCTGGACGCGGACGTAGTCGGCGTACTGGTCGACCGCGAAGACGGCCTCGGCGCTGTCGACCACCTTCCAGACCACGATGGCGGCGATCTCCACGGGGTTGCCGTCGAGGTCGTTCACCTTGAGCTTGGAGGACTCGAAGGAGACCACCCGGAGCGACACCTGCTTCTTCGTGTAGAAGGGGTTCGCCCAGCGCAGGCCGGGCTCGCGGGCCGATCCCACGTAGCTGCCGAAGAGCTGGAGCACCTTCGCCTCGTTGGGGTTCACGAGGAAGAACCCGGCGAAGAGGAACCCGAGGAGCGCCACGAGGAGCGCGCAACCGACGATCACGGCCGGAGGCTGGAACGACCGGATCGCGGCGACGAGCAGGGCGACCGCGCCGAGCGTCACGGGGACGAGGACCACGAGGACGGGGATGCCGGCGGGGGGATGCAGTTCCTTTTCGCGGATCATGTCGTTTCTCCTGAAGTGATGTCGAAATGATATCAATCTGAAATCGAGCGGCAAGTCCCCGAAGGGTCCATTCACAAAACCCCAGGCTTTACGGGCGAAAACAGGCGGGTGAGGATGTCGCGCGTGCCGAACCGCATCGTCATCCGCCGCGCCCGCCTGGTCCGCGATCCCCCCGCGACCGGCGCGACCGTGGTGGTGGTCGGCGACCGGATCACGCGGGTGGCAGCGCCGGGGGAGGTCGTCCCGCCCGAACCCGGCGACTGGGAGATCGACGCCGCCGGCAGGCTCCTCGTCCCGGGCCTGGTCGATGCCCACACGCACCTCGCGCTCGGCGCGCTCCTCCGCTTCGCCGGGATCCCCCCGCGCTACCCGGGCTCGCCACGCGCGCTGCGCCAGGGCTTTCGCCGCCCCGTCGAGGAGCGGCTCGCCCCGGCCGACGTGGAGGCCCTCGCCGCCGCGACCGCCCTCGCCG
>JBAVCR010000421.1:0-4349 GCA_049586815.1 Anaeromyxobacteraceae bacterium | reverse complement strand
ACGAGCCCGACCGGCTCCCGGCGGGGAAAGACCGAGAGGTCGCCGGCGAAGGGCAACTCGAGCAGGAGCGCCGCGCGCCCGTAGGCGGCGGCGGCCCGGTCGGCGGAGGCGAGGAGCGAGGGCCAGCGGCGCCCGAGGTGCCGGTAGATCCAGTCCCACGAGAAGTTCCCGAGCCCGACCGCCGGGATCCCGGCGCGCGCGGCGGCCTCGAAGGCCAGCGCCGGGACGTCGGCGAGCACGGTGCGGACGCCGGACGCGGCGAGGAAGGCGGCCTCCTCGTCGGCGCGGCGGTCCCAGCCCTCGTCGAAGGCCGCGCAGGCCTCCGCGGTCGCCGCCTCGTCCACCCGGAGTGCATCGCGCTGCACCAGCCCCACGTCGCAGCGGGACCGCCGGAAGAGGATCGGGCCCGGCACGGCGCGGCGGACGAGACGCTCCGGGACCTCGCCCACCACCGCGAGCGGCACCTCGGGCGCGCGCCGGCGCACCTCGGCGAGCACCTCGCAGGCGCGGGTCAGGTGGCCGAATCCGTGGCCGGTGACGTGGAGCGCGATCATCGGAGGCCTGGGCGCGGCGCAGTCTATCGCGGAAGAAGCCTTTTCTCCCCGACCGACGAGGCAACCCGCATGAGCCCGGCGTGCCGTTGATCGACGCGGCGCCGGCGCGCACCCTCGCGGGATCCGGTCTCGGGAGGAAGCCGGCGACGAGGAGGTCCCCGTGACGAAGCTCAGGATCCAGAGGTTTTCCGCACCCGACGAGACCATCCGGTTCGTCGACAAGGGGCGCGTCGAGGTGCTGCACGTCGGCGACGGCGCCATCGGCCGGGCCATCTTCGAGCCGGGCTGGCGCTGGTCGAAGCACGAGAAGTCGATGGTGGGCACCGAGAGCTGCCAGGTCCCGCACAGCGGCTACGTGCTCTCCGGGCGGCTGCGCATCCTGATGGACGACGGGGTGGAGGCGGAGATCGCGCCGGGCGACTGGGTGACCGTCCCGCCCGGGCACGACGCCTTCACGGTGGGGAACGAGCCCTGCGTCCTCCTCGACGTGGCCGGGCTCCTCGCCGGCGCGCGGCAGGAGCGCCGGAGGGAAGGCCATCCCGCACAGGGGGCGAGCGCGCACTGAGCGCGGGCCGCGGCGCTACGGGGTGCGCGCCTTCGTGAACGCCGCGTGAAACGCGGCGAGCTTCCGCACCACCGTCCCGATCTTCTCCCTCGGCGGGAGGATGGTGGTGCGGAAGTGCCAGGTCCCGGGGAGCTGGCCGAAGCCCGACCCCGGCACCACGCAGATGCCCGTCTCCTCGAGGAGCGCGAGGCAGTACTGCGCGTCGGTGGTGCCCGGCGGGAGCGTGATGCGCGGGAAGGCGTACATCGCGCCGGTGAGCGCGTTGCACTGGATGCCGGGGATGGCGTTCAGGCCCTGCTCCAGCACGGCCGCCCGCTCGCGCAGCGAGTCGAGGATCTCGCGCCGCTCCCGGTCCCAGAGCGGGAAGGACGGGTCGCCCGGCCGCGGCGGCCGCACCATGATCCAGGTGACCAGCTGCCCCACCGAGTTGGCGCAGAGCGCCACCGACTGGAGCTTCTCCACCTCGCCCATGACGTCGCCGGGGACGTTGCGGCATTCCAGGTAGCCGCCCCGGTGGCCGCACTCCCCCAGGAAGCCCTTCGACACCGAGTGGAAGCTCCACAGCGGGACGTCGAGGATGCCGCGCCGGACGAGCACCGACGCGAAGGAGACGAAGCGGTCGCCGGGCCGGTAGACGTTCTCCTGGTAGACCTCGTCGGCGAGCACCGAGAGGCCGTGCCGGCGCGCGAAGTCGAGGACCATCTCCACGTTGGCCTGGTCGAGCACCGCGCCGGTGGGGTTCCCCGGGTTGATGACCGCGATGGCCCGCACCCGGATCCCCTTCGCCACCGCCGCGGCGTGGGCCGTCTCGAGCGCCTCGCGCGAGAGGCTCCAGTCCCGGGCCTCGTCGAGGAAGTAGGGAACCTGCGAGCCCCCGAGCAGCGTGATCGAGGCCGAGTAGAGCGGGTACTGCGGGATGGGGATCATCACCCCGTCGCCGGGCCCGTCGACGAGGAGCCGCAGCACCGACTGCACGCCCTTGCTGGCTCCGTCGGTGAGGAAGACGTGCTCCGGGTCGGTGGGGATGCCGTCGCGCCCGTGGATGAAGTCGGCCACCGCCTGCCGCACGAAGCGGAAGCCCTTGCTGTCGGTGTAGGCGCCGAGGCCGTGCGGGGACTCCCGGAGCGCGAGGCGGGCCGCCTCCCGGGCGTCGTCCGGGAAGGCGGCGGCCGCGGGCCCGTCGAGGAGCGCCGGGTACTCGGCGAGGGACAGCACCTGGCGCAGGAAGGTGAGGGGGCGCTGTCCGAGCGACTGGGGATTCCCGATGTTGCAGTAGATGATGCGCCGCCCTTGCCGCTCCAGCTCCGATGCGCGAGCCACGATGGCTCCGCGGACCGCGTACTGGGTCTCCCGGACCGCGTGGCTGACATCCTGGAGCGTGAGCGACATGGAGGGCCTTTCCTCTCGGGGAAGGGCCGGATGTTAGCAGAGGCGGGGCCGGCGGCCGAAGCCCCGCCGCCGGGTCGCCGGGCGCGCCCTATTCCTTCGCCAGCTGGGCGCGGGCGAGAGCCAGCTCCTCCCGCTGCGCGTCGGTCACCTTGGGGAAGGAGAGGTCGAGCCGCTCCAGCGTCTCGACGATGGCGGCGGCGACGACGAGCCGGGTGAACCACTTCTCGTCGGCCGGGACCACGTACCAGGGCGCGTGCTCCGCGGCGGTGGCCCGGATGGCCTCCTCGTAGGCCTGCATGTAGCCCTTCCAGTGGGCCCGCTCCCGCACGTCGGCCGAGGAGAACTTCCAGTGCTTCTCCGGCTGGTCGAGCCGCTCGAGGAACCGCCGCCGCTGCTCCTTGCGGGAGACGTTGAGGAAGAACTTGAGGATGGCGAAGCCGTTCCGGGCCAGGTACCGCTCGTAGGCGGCGATGTCCTCGAGCCGCTCGTCCCAGACCTTCCGCCCCACGAGGCGCGGCGGGATGCGCTGGCGCGCCAGGATCTGCGGGTGGACCCGCACCACCAGCACCTCCTCGTAGTAGGAGCGGTTGAAGATGCCGATCCTGCCCCGCTCCGGCGCATGGCGCTGGGTGCGCCAGAGGAAGTCGTGGTCCAGCTCCTCGGCGGAGGGCTGCTTGAAGGACGTCACCTGGCAGCCCTGCGGGTTCACGCCGGAGAGCACGTGCTTGATGGTGCCGTCCTTCCCGGCCGCGTCCATGGCCTGGAAGACGAGGAGCAGCCCCCACTCGTCGCTCGCGTAGAGCCGTTCCTGGAGCTCCGCGAGGCGCTCCACCCCCTGGGTGAGGATCGCCTTCGCCTCCGGCTTGTCGGCCGAGTCGAGGCCGCCCGTGTCGCCCGGGTCGTGGTCCTTCAGCCGGAACTTCTTCCCGCGGGTGACCCGGAAGGGGTCGAGGAACTTCGAGAGATTGCGGAACGCGCGTTGCGGGGCCATGGGAGAGCGTTAGAGGAACGGCGACGGGCGCGCAAGGACCCGGATCGGAGGCCCCCGTGGCGGAGAAGCCGAGGCGCATCACGATCGCGAAGGACGGCCCCTACCTGGTCACCGGATCGCTCCCGCTCACCCGGCTCGTCATCGGTGTGAACGAGCAGGGCGAGTCGGTGCGGTGGGAGCGGGGCGATTCCCTGCCGGTGAAGGAGTCCTACGCGCTCTGCCGCTGCGGGAGGTCGGCGAGGAAGCCCTTCTGCGACGGCAGCCATGCCCGCGAGGGGTTCGACGGCACCGAGACCGCGAGCCGCGCCCCCTACCTCGAGCAGGCGGAGGTGATCGACGGCCCCATGCTCCGGCTCACCGACGCCGAGTCGCTCTGCGCCTTCGCGCGCTTCTGCGACCCGGCCGGACGGGTCTGGAACCTCGTCGGGCGCTCCGACGACCCGGAGGCGAAGCGCCTCACCGAGTACGAGGCCGGCGCCTGCCCGGGCGGCCGGCTCGTGGCCTGGGAGAAGACGACCGGGAAGGCGCACGAGCCGAGGCTCGAGCCCCAGCTCGGCCTCGTCGACGACCCGGCCCAGGGGTGCTCCGGCGGCATCGCCGCCTGGGGCGGGATCGAGGTGGTGGGGGCCGACGGCCAGGCCTACGAGGTCCGCAACCGGGTGACCCTGTGCCGCTGCGGCGAGTCGTCGAACAAGCCCTGGTGCGACGGCACCCACGCCTCGATGAAGTTCAGCGACCGGACCTGAGGCGCGGCGCGCGCGGCGGTCCCCAGGCGGCCTTCACCGCCTCCTCCCCGTGCAGCCGCGAGAGCCGTCGCACGGTGAAGTGCGCCCAGGCGGTGCGCTGGTAG
>JBAVCR010000420.1:0-2726 GCA_049586815.1 Anaeromyxobacteraceae bacterium | reverse complement strand
GCCCCGCTCTCCGCGCCGGTCCCGGCCCCCGCCGCCCCCGCGGCGGCCCCGGCGAAGCCGGCCGAGAAGGCTCCGGAGAAGCCCGGGCACGTGGTCACCTCGCCCTTCGTGGGCACCTTCTACCGCGCCCCCTCGCCCGACTCGCCCCCCTTCGTGGACGTGGGGTCGGTCGTGAAGAAGGGACAGGTGCTCTGCATCGTCGAGGCCATGAAGCTCATGAACGAGATCGAGGCCGAGGTGGACGGGAAGATCGCCGAGATCCTCGTCCTCAACGCGACCCCGGTGGAGTTCGGGGAGAAGCTCTTCCGCATCGAGCCGGCCTAGGCGGGGGGCGCCATGTTCAAGAAGGTGCTCATCGCCAACCGCGGCGAGATCGCGCTCCGCGTGATCCGTGCCTGCCGCGAGCTGGGCATCGGCACGGTGGCGGTCCACTCCACGGCCGACGCGGACTCGCTGCACGTCCGCTTCGCCGACGAGGCCGTCTGCATCGGGCCGCCGCAGTCCAAGCTCAGCTACCTCGACACCCGCGCGCTGCTCTCGGCGGCCGAGGTCACCGGGGCCGACGCCATCCACCCGGGCTACGGCTTCCTCTCCGAGAACCCGGCCTTCGCCGAGCTCTGCGAGAAGCTGGGCCTCAAGTTCATCGGGCCGCGCTCCGAGATGCTGCGGCTCATGGGCAACAAGGTGCAGGCGCGCGAGGCCATGGAGAAGGCGGGCCTCCCGCTGCTCCCCGGCGCCCGCGGCGTCCTCAAGGACGCCGACGAGGCCGAGGAGATCGCGAAGAAGATCGGCTTCCCGGTGATCCTCAAGGCGGCGGCGGGCGGCGGCGGCCGCGGCATGAAGATCGTGCGCGAGGTCTCGGCCATCCGCAAGGCCTTCGACGGCGCCAGCACCGAGGCGCTGGCCGCCTTCGGCGACGGCTCGATGTACCTGGAGCGCTACGTCGAGGAGCCACGCCACATCGAGCTGCAGATCGTGGCCGACGAGCACGGCAACATCATCCACCTGGGCGAGCGCGAGTGCTCCGTGCAGCGCCGGCACCAGAAGATGATCGAGGAGGCGCCCAGCCCGGCCGTCTCCCCCGAGCTCCGCAAGGAGATGGGCGACGTCGCGCTGAAGGCGATGCGCGACATCGGCTACAACAACGTCGGCACCATCGAGTTCCTCCTCGACGAGAAGGGGCGCTACTACTTCATGGAGATGAACACCCGCATCCAGGTGGAGCACCCGGTGACCGAGCAGGTCTACGGCCTCGACCTGGTGCGTCTCCAGATCAAGCTCGCCAACGGCGACGTGCTCGAGCGCACGCAGGACTCGGTGGTCCCGCGCTTCCACGCCATCGAGTGCCGCGTGAACGCCGAGGACCCGCGCACCTTCGCTCCTTCCCCGGGGAACATCACCGGCTACCACCAGCCCGGCGGCTACGGCGTCCGCGTGGACACCATGGCCTACGAGGACTACCGGGTGCAGCCGTACTACGATTCGCTCGTCGCCAAGCTCATCTGCTGGGGCGACAAGCGCGACGTGGCGCTCTCCCGGATGCGGCGCGCCCTCGACGAGTACGTGATCGAGGGGATCAAGACCAACATCCCCTTCCACAAGCGCGTCCTCGACCACCACGGCTTCCTGGCCGGCCGTTACGACACACGGATCGTGGACCAGATCCTCACCGCCGGAGGAACCGGGTCGCCGGGTCGCCCGGACGGCGGGTAATCGGAAAATCACGCGGAATTCTCAAGTGATGGCCGTCCACGTCCCTTGACCACGGGCCACGCTTTGGCTACGCTCCCACGACCTCCCACCCGGTCCGGCAAGAACCCCATCCGGGGCGAAGCCGGCTAGCCCGAGGGAACCCCGGCCCTCCGAATGGCGGTCGACAAGAACAAGATCGTCGCCGAGGCGACCCGACTCGCGCAGAAGGGTCAGTACGACAAGGCGATCAAGGCCTACGAGAAGATCCTCGCCGAGGATCGCAAGGAGGTCCGCACCCTCCTCAAGGTCGGCGAGCTCCACCAGAAGAAGGGCGACAACCCTTCCGCCGCGGCCACCTTCAACCAGGTCGCGGAGATCTACGGCGAGCAGGGCTTTTTCCTGAAGGCCGTGGCGGTCTACAAGCAGATCGCCAAGCTCACCCCGGACGACGTGCGGGTGAACGAGAAGCTGGCCGGCCTCTACCAGCAGCTCGGGCTCCTCAACGACGCCACCACCCAGCTGCAGGCGGTGGCCACCGCCCACGAGAAGGCCGGGGACCAGGGGCGCCACCTCGACGTCCTCCGGAAGCTGCTCGACCTCGACCCGGAGAACGTCGTCACCTGCCAGCGGCTCGGCAACCTTTACGCCAAGGCGAACCGCACCGTCGAGGCCCTCGAGCTCTACCGCCGCGCGGCCGCCCACCTGCGAGAGAACAAGCGCGGCGACGAGTACGTCAAGCTGGCGGAGCGCATCTACCAGCTCACGCCCGACGACCTGAAGCTCGCCCGGGAGCTCGCGCAGGAGTACCTGGCCCGCGGCGACACGAAGAAGGCGCTCGGCAAGCTCCAGGCCTGCCACGGCGCCGACAAGCAGGACGTCGAGACGCTGCGTCTCATGGCGCAGGCCTTCCGCGACCTGGGACAGGTGTCGAAGACCATCGCCGTCTACCGGGCGCTCGCCCGCGTGTACGCGGAGCGCGGGCGGAGGGAGGAGGCCGCCGTCACCTGGCGGCAGGTGCTCGACCTGCTTCCCGA
>JBAVCR010000419.1:0-1750 GCA_049586815.1 Anaeromyxobacteraceae bacterium | reverse complement strand
CTCTTCGCCCGGCCCGGCCACGCCTTCGTCGTGGGGCTCACCGGGCCGCCCGGCGCCGGGAAGTCCTCCCTCACCGACCGGCTCATCGCCCACTACCGGAAGGCGGGGAAGACCGTGGGCGTGGTGGCGGTCGACCCCACGAGCCCGTTCACCGGCGGGGCCATCCTGGGCGACCGGGTGCGCATGCAGGACCACGCCCTCGACCCGGGCGTGTTCATCCGCTCGCTCGCGACGCGCGGCCACCTGGGCGGGCTCTCCCGCGCCACGTCCGACGTGGTGCAGGTGCTCGACTCGATGGGCAAGGACGTCGTCATCGTCGAGACCGTGGGCGTGGGCCAGGACGAGGTGGAGGTCGCCGAGCTGGCCCACAGCGTGGTCGTCGTCTCCATCCCCGGCATGGGAGACGAGGTGCAGGCCATCAAGGCGGGCGTGCTCGAGATCGCCGACGTCTTCGCCGTGAACAAGGCGGACCGCGAGGGCTCCGACCGCACCGTCCGGGACCTGCAGATGATGCTCGACCTGCGCCGCACCACCGCGACGCGCGGCCTCACCCACGACGCGCTCCACCGGATGACCCGCACCGGCTCGGAGGACCCGCACGAGGAGGGGTGGTGGGAGCCGCCCATCGTGAAGACCGTGGCGACGCGGGACCAGGGCATCGCCGACCTGGCCGACGCCGTCGAGCGCCATCGCCTGCACCTCGAGAAGACGGGCGAGCGGCAGAAGCGCGAGGTCGCGCGGGCCCGGGCCACCTTCCTGTCCCTGCTCCGGGATCGGCTGATGCGGGGAGCCCTGGCCCGGCTGGCGGACGAGGAGGGCCACCTCGACGAGGTGGCCGCGCGCATCGCGGCGCGGACGGCCGACCCCTACGAGCTCGTCGACGAGCTGGCGGCGAGGCTCTAGGTGGAGGCCGAGCTCACCGTGGACGATCGGGAGCGGGTGGCGCGACTCGCGGAACGCGTCCGCGCCCCGCTCGCCGACGCACGGACGGCGCTCGCCGCGGTCACGCACAAGTCCTGGGTCAACGAGCACCGGGGCGAGGGCTACGAGGACAACGAGCGGCTCGAGTTCCTGGGCGACGCGGTGATCGACCTGCTCGTCTCGGAGTACCTGATGACGGCCTTCCCGGAGGCCCGGGAGGGGGACCTCTCGAAGCTGCGGGCGGCGGTGGTCGACGAGCCCGGGCTCGCGGCCATGGCGCGGACGCTCGAGCTCGGGGACCTCCTGCGGCTCGGGCGCGGCGAGGAGCTGACCGGCGGCCGGACGAAGGCGTCCCTGCTCGCCGACGCGATGGAGGCGGTGGTCGCCGCCGTGTTCCTCGACGGGGGGCTCGCCGGGGTCCACCGGCTCGTCGACCCGTTCTTGCAGGAGGCCTACGCGCGGGCCGCCTCGGGGAAGCTCGACCGCGACTTCAAGACGCAGCTGCAGGAGCAGGGGCAGGCCCGCTACCGGAGCTCGCCGCGCTACCGGGTGGTGGCCGAGATCGGACCCGACCACCTGAAGACCTTCGAGATCGAGGTCGAGCTGCGCGGCGCGGTCCTGGGGCGCGGCTCCGGTCGGTCCAAGAAGGACGCCGAGCAAGCCGCCGCCCGGGTGGCCATGGGGGCCCTCGCCGCCATGCCCCCCGAGCTGGTGGAAGCAGCGCCCGCTCCGCCCGCTGTCGTCCCGGCCGCTCCCCCGGCCCCGGAACCCGAGCCCGTGGTCGTCCTGGAGGCGACGGCCGAGCCCCCGGAGCTCCCCGCTCCCCGGG
>JBAVCR010000418.1:0-14521 GCA_049586815.1 Anaeromyxobacteraceae bacterium | reverse complement strand
CGCCGAGGCCGCCAGGGAGTCGACGAGCTGGCGTCCGTGGGCGACCTCCACGAACAGTCGCCGGAGCCGCAGGAGCGCCTCCTGGCGAACGGCCCGGGCCTCCTCGTCGGCCGCCCGAGCGGCCGCGCGCGCCGCGTCGACCCTGGGGCCCCGGGTCGCGGCCCACTCGAGCGGGATGGTGAGCCCGACCGACCACTCGGTCTTGCGGAGGGTCCCGCCGGCCGTCTGTCCCTCGCCGGCCGTCACCTCCCACCGCGGATTCGGTACCTGGCCCGTCGCGTCGATGGCGCCCCGGGCGGCCTCGCCGCGGGCGCGCGCCTCCCCGACGGCGGGGTCGAGGTCGAGCCGGTCGACCACCTCCTGCCACGTGAGGGGGGGGAGGGATTCCTGTGCGGGCACGCTGCCCGCCGTGGCGGCGAGCAGCGCCGCGGCGACGATCCTGGTTCTCACGATGTGCTTCTCCCGGCACGCCGTCCTCCCGCGGAGGATCGGTCGTGGCCTGACGAGGACGACGAACGGCGCACGTCGGCCCCGATGGGCGGACGCGGCCACCGGTCAGCGGGTCAGGCGATGGGAGGGCGGAACGGCGGGTCGAGCGAGCGGGACGCAGCCCGGTCGAGGGTCGACGGCGACCAGGGGATCTCGCGCCAGGTGACCGGGGCGCCGGTGTCGGGGAGGGGGGCGACCACCGCCTGGGCCACGCAGCAGTCGCAGTGGTGGGCGGTCGGGCTGCACCCGTGCTCGGCTCCCTGGTCCCCGAGGTCGCCCTCGTCCGCGTCGGAGTGGGCCAGGTGGCCCGTGGTCGCGTAGTGCACCGTCGCCTCGACGAGCTCGCCGAAGGCGGGCACGAGGCCGTGGATGAGCGCGATGACGAGGAGGGCCTTCACCGGGGGGCGATGCTATGCGGGAGGGGGCGGGCGATCAACCCCGGGCCCGTCGAGCTCGACCCGGTCCGGCCGTGACGACGCGCCGCATCCCTTCGGGGGTTGCAGCGACGAAAGCCCCGGCGCTACCTTGAAAACCGGGTGCGGCTGCGCGCGAGGCGCGGTCGCAGGTGCGTGAGGCAGCCGGGCCGTTGCCTCCAGAAGTGGGACCGCCGTCGTTCGCGAGGGCGGATCCCGCAGGGGGCTCACATGCCCTTGCGAAAGCAGGAATCGCCTTCCGGGACGACCGTCCTCGAGGCCCACGGGAGCCTGACCGACCGGGACGTCGCGATCCTCCGCCAGTTGCTGGCATCCGATCGGGCTTCGCTGGAGCTCATCGTCGACCTGCGCGGGGTGCAGGCGCCACTCGCCCCGGTTCTCCTCGACCTGGCCGTGGTCGTGGGCGACGCCCGTGGCCGCCTGCGCCTCCTCGGGCTGACCGGCGCGAGCGAGAGGCTCCTGAAGATGCTCGGGATCCGGCTGGACCGCGGATCGGGCGTGGCGCCGGAAAGTGCCGGCGCAGGCGGGGAGTGAGGCCAGGATCCCCGGGACGCGGGGGAGACCGGCGCACCCTCGGCCTCACGGAGGTCGGGTCGCGACGGCTCCGACGAACTCGAACGCCGGGCGCCGGAGGGAGAGCATCCCGGCGCCCAGGAAGCTCGGGTGCGCCAGCGAGAGGATCGCTGCCCCGGCGACGGCAGGGAGGGTCAACCGGGGCCGCGCCGCCTCTGGGCCACGCCTCCGCCGCCTGGATCCGTCGAGCGCCGCGTGGTGGGGCTCACGGTGTGCGGTTAGGGGAGGCGGATGCCCCATGACGTGAGCCTCATCGCGACCATCGCCGCGGGCTTCGGCCTCGCGATGGTGCTCGGCTACGTCGCCGTCCGGCTGCGCATGCCGCCCCTGGTGGGCTACCTGCTCGCCGGGATCGTCATCGGCCCGGCCACGCCGGGCTTCGTGGCCGACGTGGGGCTCGCCCGGCAGCTGGCCGAGATCGGCGTGATGCTGCTCATGTTCGGCGTCGGTCTCCACTTCTCGCTCGGCGACCTGCTGGCGGTGAAGCGCATCGCCGTGCCGGGAGCCATCGTCCAGATCGCCGTGGCCACCCTGCTCGGCACGGGCACCGCAGTCCTCTGGGGCTGGGGCACGGGCGGTGCGCTCGTGTTCGGGCTCTGCCTGTCGGTCGCGAGCACCGTCGTCCTCCTCCGGGCGCTGGAGGCGAAGGGGCTCCTCGACTCGGTGAACGGGCAGATCGCGGTGGGCTGGCTCGTGGTGGAGGACCTCGCCATGGTCCTCGTGCTGGTCCTCCTCCCGGCCCTCGCCGGCCTCCTGGGAACGGCCTCCCCGGAGACCCACGCGGCCGCCTCGAGTGGGGAGGTCTGGCGCACCGTCGGGATCACGCTCGTCAAGGTCACCGCCTTCATCGTGCTCATGCTCGTCGCCGGACGGCGGCTCCTGCCCCGGGTCCTCTGGTGGGTGGCGAGGACCGGCTCGCGAGAGCTCTTCACGTTGACCGTCGCGGCCGTCGCGGTGGGCGTGGCCTTCGGGGCGGCGAAGCTCTTCGACGTCTCCTTCGCGCTGGGTGCGTTCTTCGCCGGCATGATGATGCGGGAGTCGGAGTTCAGCCACCGCGCCGCCGACGAGTCCCTGCCGCTCCGGGACGCATTCGCGGTGCTCTTCTTCGTCTCGGTCGGCATGCTCTTCGAGCCCGCCGTGATCTGGAACCAGCCGGAGAAGCTCCTCGTCACCGTCGCCATCGTCCTCCTCGGCAAGACCATCGCCGCGGTCGGGCTGGTGCTGCTCTTCCGCTACCCGCTCACCACCGCGCTCACCGTCGGGGCGAGCCTGGCGCAGATCGGCGAGTTCTCGTTCATCCTGGCGAGCCTGGGCGTGGCCCTGCGCCTCATGCCCCCCGACGGCCAGAGCCTCGTGCTCGCCGCCGCGCTCCTCTCCATCGCCGTCAACTCGGCCCTCTTCTCGGTGGTCGAGCCGTTCCGGGCCTGGATCCTCCGGCGGTCGGCCCTGGCGCGGCGGCTCGAGCTGCGGGACGACCCGCTGGCGCGGCTGCCCACGACCACCGATCCGGCGCTCCTGACCGGGCAGGTGGTCCTGGTCGGCTATGGCAGGGTGGGGAAGCGCATCGCCCGGGCGCTGCGCGAGCACCGGGTCCCGTTCGTGGTGGCGGAGCAGAACCGCGAGCTCGTGGACGCGCTGCGGAGCGAGGGGGTGCCCGCGGTCTCGGGCGACGCGGCGCAGCCGGACGTGCTCGTCCAGTCCCACGTGGCCCGGGCGGCCATGCTCGTCATCGCCATCCCCGACACCGTCGACGTGCGACGGATGGTGGAGATCGCCCGGACGCTCAATCCCGGGATCTCGGTGGTGCTCCGGACCCACAACGAGGAGGAGGCGGCCCTCCTCACCGCCGAGAGCCAGGGCATGGTCTTCCTGGGCGAGCACGAGCTGGCCCGCGGCATGGCCGCGTACGTGCTGGGCCAGCTGCACCGGCGGTGAGGTGGGGGCCCCGTCAGGGGGTGGGCGGCCGCCCGGGCGGGGGCCCTCCTGGATCGTTGAGTTCCCTTCCGTCGACGTGCAACAATCCGTGCACCGTGGGATTCTCATGACCGGCGCCACCGGCGCGAAAGGCCAGGGATCCGATCCGGGCCGGGGCTCCGCCCGGCCGTGGATGGAGTGGGCCGTCCTCGGCGGGGCCCTGCTGCTCCTCGCCGTCCTCCTCGGCCTCGAGCTCCATTCCTCCCGGAAGTCCATCGAGGGCGTCCAGCGGGCCCGGCTGCACCACCAGGCGAAGATCGTCGAGAGGATGCTCGGAACCCGCCTGCGGGCGACGGTGAGCGCCCTCGACACGCTCCGGGCCGACGCGCCGGGGATCCTCTCCGGGCCCGACGGCCCCTCCCGGATGAACGACCGCCTGAAGGTCATGGTCTCGTCCATGGTCGGCGTGCGCACCTTCCTCGTCGTGAACGAGGCCGGGATCGCGGTCGCCAGCAACCGCGAGGAGCTCATCGGCGGCGACTGGCACGAGGGGGAACGGTACCGCGCCATCCGCGCCAAACCCGAATGGTCGATGACCTTCGTGTCCCCGCCCTTCATGACCCCGCTGGGGAACTGGGCGCTGAGTCTCGGGAGGGTGATCCTCGACGAGCGGGGCGGGTTCGACGGCTACGTCCTCGCCATCATCGACCCGGAGTACTTCCAGCTCTTGCTCGATTCCACGCGGTACGCGCCCGACATGGTCGCCGCCATGGTCCACGGCGGCGGGAAGGTCATCTTCCGGGTCCCGGATCCCGAGGGTGCCGTGGGGAAGGACCTGGCGGCGGACCCGGGCTCGCCCTTCGGCGAGCACGTCCGGAGCGGCCGCCGGCAGACCAGCACCACCTCCGTGGACCCGACCACCGGCGTCGAGGGCCTCGTCGTGCTCCAGGACCTGTGGCCGGACGGCATCCCGGCGAGCGGCGCCCTCGTGGCGACCTTCGAGCGCGACGCCGCGGCGGCCTTCGCTCCCTGGCGCCAGCAGCGGAACCAGCGGCTCCTGCTGCTCGCGGTGGTGGGGGCCGCGTCCACACTCGGTCTCTTCTTCCGCCAGCGGAGGAGGGCCTCGCTCGCCCGGATCGAGGCCGCCCATGACGCGGAACGGAGGCGCCAGGACGAGGCGCTCCGCTCCAGCGAGCAGCGCTACCGCGGGCTCCTGGAGATGTCCCCGGGCGCGGTCTTCGTGAACCGCGGAGGGCGGGTCGAGTACGTGAACCGCGCGGCCCTGCAGGTCTTCGGCGCCGAGGATCCGGAGCAACTCCTGGGCAAGCCGGCCATGGAGCTCTTCCCGGCCGAGGTCCGCCCGCAGGCGCAGGAGCGGGTCGCCACGCTGCTCGCGGGCGGGAAGGTGCCGCTCGTGCGGATGGCGATCCAGCGCCTCGATGGATCGAAGCGGGTGGGCCAGATCGTCGGCTCGACGTTCGAGGACGAACGCGGTGTGGCCATCCAGGTCGTCCTCTACGACGTGACCGAGCAGGTCGAGCAGGAGAAGGAGCTCCGGGACTCGGAGGCCATGCTCCGCGCCGTCTTCGAGGGGGCGTCCGACGGCATCCTCATCGGGGATCCGGCCACGGGGGCGCTGCACTCGTGCAACGCGAGCTTCGCCGCCATGACCGGCTACACGCAGGAGGAGGTCGCTCACCTCCACGTGCCGGACCTCCACCTCCCCGAGGACCTCCCACGGGTGAGGGAGATATTCGCGGACGTGACGAGCGGGCGGCGGCCCGACTCCGGGGACATGCCCGTCCGTCGCAAGGATGGGACGGTGTTCCGCGCCGACGTCGGGACCGGCCTCGTGGTGATCGAGGGTCGGACCATGCTGACCGGGTTCTTCCGCGACATGACCGAGCGGCGGAAGGCCGAGGCCGAGCTCCGCGCGAGCGAGGAGCGCTTCCGCGACGTGGTGGCCTCGGCCGACGAATACGTCTTCGAGATGGACGCGACCGGAAGGCTCTCCTTCATCAGCGAGGCGGTCGAGAAGATCCTCGGCTACCGGCCCGAGGAGATGATCGGCCGGAACTCGCTCGAGTTCATGACGCCGGAGGAGCAGAAGCGGAGCGCCGCCCACCTGGCCGAGCGCGTGGCCCGGAGCGAGCGCATCGCGCACCTCCCGCAGGAGGCCGTGCACCGCGACGGCCGGACGGTCAGGCTCGACGTGTCCGCGGTGCCCGTCCTGGCGCAGGGCGGCGCGCTCGTCGGCTACCGGGGCGCGGCGCTCGACGCCTCCCTGCGCCACGTGGCGGAGGAGGAGCGCGCGGTCCTGCAGGCCCAGCTCGCCCAGTCGCAGAAGCTGGAGGGCATCGGCCGCCTCGCCGGCGGGATCGCCCACGACTTCAACAACATCCTCTCGGTCATCCTGAGCTGCACGGGCTTCGTCCTCGAGGCCACGAAGGAGGACGATCCGCGCCGGGAGGACCTCCACGAGATCGAGAAGGGCGCCCATCGGGCCGCCGCGCTCACCCGCCAGCTCCTCGCCTTCAGCCGCAGGCAGGTGCTGCAGCCCGTGACGCTCGACCTGAACCAGACGCTCGCCGAGATGGAGAAGATGCTCCGACGGATCATCGGCGAGGACATCGACCTCGTCCACGTGCTCGCGCCGGACCTGGGCATGGTCCGGGCCGATCCCGGCCAGGTCGAGCAGGTGATCATGAACATCGCCGTCAACGCGCGCGACGCGATGCCCGAAGGCGGCAAGCTCACCATCGAGACGGCCGACGTGGACCTGGACGAGGAGTACGCGATGCGGCACCCGGGGTCGAGCCCCGGGCCCCACGTGATGCTGGCCATCACCGACTCGGGCCAGGGCATGGACGGGAAGACCCTGGCCCGGGTCTTCGAGCCCTTCTTCACCACCAAGGGACCCGGGAGGGGGAACGGCCTCGGCCTGTCCACCGTCTACGGCATCGTGAAGCAGAGCGGTGGGAGCATCTACGTCTACAGCGAGGTCGGCCAGGGAACGACGTTCAAGGTCTACCTCCCGCGCGATCGGTCGGCCGGGAAGCCCGCCGTGCGCGTCCCCGCCGTCGTCACGGGCGCCGTGCAGGGGGAGACCATCCTCGTCGTCGAGGACGACGAGGTGATGCGCGACGTCACCCGGCGCATCCTGGAGGGAGCCGGCTACGTCGTCCTGACCGCCGCGAGCGGGCCCGAGGGGCTCGCCACCTGCGACGGGCACGCCGGGGCGATCGACCTCCTGCTCACCGACGTGGTGATGCCGCAGATGAACGGCAGGGTCCTCGCGGAGCGCCTCGTCGAGAAGCGCCCGGGGACGAGGGTGATCTACATGTCGGGCTACACCGACAACGCCATCGTCCATCACGGCGTCCTCGCCCGCGGCACCCATTTCATCGGGAAGCCCTTCTCCCAGGCCGACCTGCTGGCGAGGGTCCGGGAAGTGCTCGACGTGACCTGAGTGGGAAGCCCAGCGACGCCGCGGTGCAAGTCGGCGGTGAATGCGTCGTGCTGCCTTCCGGAGGTCCGGGTCAACCCACTCCGGCACCGAGCAGCGGCCGAAGGATCTCCTCGAGCGGGGCCCCGGCGCCCTCGTCGATCGTCCGGGCCGACTGAGGGGGCAGGGACGGAACGCGCCCGTCGAGGCTACAATGCGGCGCCGATGCCCCCCGCACGCCTCCTCCGGGCCGTCCTGGCCCTCGTCCTGCTCCTCCCGGCGCTCGCTCGAGCGAAGGACCGGGGCGAGCTCACGATCCTGAGCTACCACGAGATCGCCGACAAGGCCGACGCCCTCACGCCTGCCTACGCGGTCACGCCCACCAACTTCCTCCGCCAGATGGACTGGCTGCGGAACCACGGCTACCGGTTCGTGAGCGTGGACGACGTGCTCGCCGCCCGGGCGGGGAAGAGGCCGCTCCCGGACAAGGCGGTGCTCGTCACCTTCGACGACGCCTACCAGTCGGTCTACGTCCACGCCTGGCCGGTGCTGAAGATGTTCCGGATCCCGGCCGTCGTGAGCGTCGTGGGCGACTGGCTCGACCAGAAGGAGTTCGTCGACCTCGACGGGAAGAGGCAGCCGCGGAAGGCGATGATCTCCTGGGACGCGCTGAAGGAGATGCGGCAGAGCGGCCTCGTGGAGGTGGGCAGCCACTCCTGGGACCTGCACCGGGGCATCCTCGCGAACCCGCAGGGCAACCTGCAGCCCGCCGCCACGACCCGGCTCTGGATCCCCGCGAAGGGGCGCCACGAGGACGACGCCGCCTACCGGCGCCGCATCGAGTCCGACCTCCAGCGCAGCGTCACCGAGATCCGCCATCGCACGGGAAAGGCGCCGCGCGTCGTCACCTGGCCCTACGGCCGCTACAACGCCACCACGCTGGCCATCGCCGAGCGGCTCGGCTTCCAGGTGGGTCTCACGCTCCTCGACGGGGCGAACGGCCCCGACACGCCGCTGCTCGCGCTCCGGCGGCTCATCGTCGAGTCCTCCCTCACGCTCCCGGCCTTCGCGAAGGAGCTCGAGGAGCGCGAGGAGGACTTCTCCGACGAGGACCGGCCCCAGTCCATCGCCCACGTCGACCTCGACGCCATCTACGACCCCGACCCGGCCCAGCAGGAGCGCAACCTGTCGCACCTGCTCGACCGGCTCCAGTGGCTCAACGTGAACACCGTCTACCTGCAGGCCTTCGCCGATCCGGACGCGAACGGGTCCGCCGACGCCCTCTACTTCCCCAACCGGCGCCTGCCCATGCGCGCCGACCTCTTCAACCGGGTGGCCTGGCAGATCCGCACCCGGACGCAGGTGCGGAGGCTCTACGCCTGGATGCCGGCGCTGGCCTTCGAGCTGCCGCCCGGCGACCCGGCCTCGAAGGACGTGGTCACCGCGCTTCCCGCCGCGCCGGGGGAGACCGCCGGGCGGGTGGACATGGGCTACAAGCGCCTCTCTCCCTTCTCGCCCCGGGCGCGCCAGGCCATCCGCGAGATCTACGAGGACCTGGCGCGCTCGGCCCAGTTCGACGGTCTCCTCTTCCACGACGACCTGACGCTCTCCGACCGCGAGGATGCGAGCCCGCTCGCGCTCGCCACGTACCGGAGCTGGGGCCTCCCGGGCTCGGTGGAGGAGATCAGGAAGAGCGACGACCTCGTCGGGCGCTGGACCATCTTCAAAGTCAACCTGCTCGACGACTTCGCGATGGAGCTCGCCGACGTCGTCCGCCGGGAGCAGCCCGGCCTCCAGGTGGCCCGCAACCTCTACGCGCAGGTCGTCCTGAAGCCGCGCGCCGAGGCCTGGTACGCGCAGGCGCTCGACAACTCGCTCGCCCGGTACGACTTCACCGCCATCATGGCCATGCCGTACATGGAGAACGCGCCCGATCCGGGCGCCTTCTACCGGGATCTCGTCGCCGAGGTGAAGGCGCGCAAGGCCATGAAGAAGGTGGTCTTCGAGCTGCAGGCCGTGGACTGGCGCGAGGGGTCGAAGCCCATCCCGAGCGAGCAGATCGCCGAGACCATCCGCACGCTCTTCGACCTCGGCGTGGTGCACGTCGGCTACTATCCCGACACCCCGATGCGGAGCCACCCCGACCCGGCGGTGATCCGGCGCGTGCTCTCCCAGCGGCCCGAGCCCCCGCGCGCCGTGCCCTGAGGGTCCTGCTTGAGCGCACTCGCCAGCGCAGGGAAGGCCCTGCTCGCCTACGTCTTCTGGTACCCGCTCGCCATGTCGACGGTGTGGATGGTGGGCGCCGCGATCTTCTGGTGGCGGAGGGAGCGAAACCAGCCGTCCTGGGACGCGCCGGTGCCGCTCGCCGACACGCCGCCGGTCTCGGTCCTCATCCCCTGCTTCAACGAGGAGGAGAACGCCGAGGAGACCATGACCCACGCCCTCGCGCTCGACTACCCCGAGCTCGAGGTCATCGCCATCAACGACGGGAGCCGGGACGGCACCGGCGAGGTGCTGGAGCGGCTCGCCGCGCGTCACCCGAGGCTGCGGGTGATCCACCTCGCCGAGAACCAGGGCAAGGCGGTCGCGCTGCGGACCGGGGCGCTGCTCGCGCGCCACGAGATCCTCATCTGCATCGACGGCGACGCGCTCCTCGATCGCCACGCCGCCCACTGGCTGGTGCGCCACTTCGTCGAGAAGCCGGGCGTCGCCGCGGTCACCGGCAACCCGCGGATCCGCAACCGCTCCACCATCCTCGGGCGCGTGCAGGTCGGCGAGTTCTCCTGCATCGTCGGCACCATCAAGCGGGACCAGAAGACCTTCGGGCGCATCTTCACGGTGAGTGGCGTGATCACCGCCTTCCGGCGCTCCGCCGTGCACCAGGTGAACTACTGGAGCACCGACGTCCTCACCGAGGACATCGACATCACGTGGAAGCTCTACCGGGCCGGGTGGGACGTCCTCTTCGAGCCCCGGGCCATCACCTGGATCCTCATGCCCGAGACGCTGCGCGGCCTGTGGAAGCAGCGCCTCCGCTGGGCGAAGGGCGGCGCCCAGACGCTGCTCAAGAACCTGGACGCCTGGCTGCAGCCCTCGCAGCGGCTCCTCTGGCCGCTCCTCCTCGAGATGATGGCGAGCGCCGCATGGGCCTACGCGCTCCTCGCCCTCACCGTCCTCTGGCTGGCAGGCGTGCTGCTCCCCGCGGGCATGGCTCCCCCGGTCGGTTCCCCGCTCGTCCCCCAGTCGGGAGGAGTGCTCCTCGGAACGGTCTGCCTGCTCCAGTTCGTCTTCTCGACCGCGATGGACGCGCGGTACGACCGGGGGCTGGGCCGGACCCTGTTCTGGATGATCTGGTACCCGGTGGCCTACTGGGTGATCGGCGCCGCCACCACCGTCGCGGCCTATCCACTCGTGATTGCTCGGAGAAAGGGCGCCCGCGCCCGGTGGGTCAGCCCGGACCGCGGAATCCGTCCTTGAATCTTCCTGTTCCTTCTCGCGTCCAACTGGACGAGAGGGCCACGATCGGGTAAACCGCGCCCTCCCGTGGGCCGCCCAGCAACCTGCGGCCGGGACCGGAGAATGATGAAGTCGACGTTGATCATCGAGGCCAGCGACAGCCTGGCATGGCACCGGAGGTTTGCCTCCACGGCCTCCACGGCCGCCCTCTGGGGCGGCTGGCTCTGGCTGTGGGTTCCTCTCGTCAAGGCCGCGGGCCAGCTCGCCCAGGTGGGCCCGAAGCTTTCCGTCTGGGGCCTCGAGGCGCTCCCCGCAGGTGGACCGGGCCTGCCGCTCTCGCTCGTCGCCGTCGCCGGCATCCCCGGAACGGTCGTGGCCTGGCGGAAGCTCCCGCGGCGCCGCGCCAAGGTGGAGTCGGCCCTGCCGGTCTCGGAGTACGCCCGCCGGTTCGACCTGCAGGAAGAGGTCATCGAGGAAGGGCGTCGCTCCGCGGTGACCGTGGTGCACCACCACGCCGACGGACGCATCGCGTCCATCGAGTGCCGCGAAGCCGCCTGACCGCGTCGACGTTCCCCGCCAGGGGAACGATCAGACGATGGGAAAGGCCGGCTCCTTCTGCGTGAGCAGTTCCCAGACGTCGTCGCCCGGAGCGGGGCCGGTGACGCTCCGGCGAACCGACGCGGCGGCGTGTGCGAGCGCCATCGGGGCCGGGAAGCGGTGGGCCGCGAGCAGCGCGAGCGCCTGCTTCTCGTCCGCGGCGGCCACGTAGACCCACCGCCCCTCGACGACCTTCCGCACGCCGACCGGGATCCCGGCCGCCCGCAAGAGCGCGATGGCGCGCTCCGCCTCGTCGAACGGGATGCCGGAGAGGACCTCGACCGGGCTGAACATGGGGGCGAATCCTAGTGTGATATCGCCCCACGGTGGGGATCCCGGGCAGGGCCCCTCCGACAGGTCATCCGCGAGGCGGATCCGCCCTTCGGGCCGCCGGCCGCCCGTCAGTCCTCGATGCAGTAGAGTCCGGAGGGATAGGACGCGCAGGCCTGCGGCTGGAAGGTCGTCCAGGTCTCGGTGGCGAGCATCCGCAGCCCCGCCGTGCCGAGGACGACGTCGCCGACCTTCCAGTCGCCGCAGTGACGCCCCGTGGACTGCCCGTGCCCGTCGCTGCCCGTCCAGACGGTCCAGTTCGAGGTCGGATCGTTCAACACGCCGCTGTGGCGCCCGTTCTCGTCGACCGAGATCGATGCGTACAGGAAGCCGGAGGCGAGCCCCGCGCGGCTCGAGGCGACCGGCGCACCGTCGACGCGGACCCAGGGCCCGTCACTGGCGAGGCGGTCGACGGCATTCAGGGTCGTGGTGGAGAGCCAGGCCTTGAAGCGATCGGCGCGCGGCAGGCCCGCGCGCGTCGCCGCCGCCCGGCAGATGGCATCTCCAGCCGCGATGCCCTCCGCGCCGCCCGCGTCCGGCCAGGTGGAGAGGTTCCCGACCCCGGACGCGCTGGTCACGAAGGCGATCCGGCCGGTCGAGGTGAACGGGGGCAGGGGCGCCCCTCCCCCCGGCGCGACCTCGAGGCAGGCGAGGGGAGCGGGAAGGGAGCAATCCACGCCGATGTGGTCGGTCCAGGCCGACTCCGCGCCGCCGACGATTCCGCCCATGGGCGATGCCGGGGGGTAGATCTGCGACCAGTTCCCGCACGGCGGCGAGCCCGTGGTGTTGACGGTCCCGTCGGCGAGCGTAGACGTGAACAGCCGCGTTCCGTCGGGGACGAGGTGGCCCAGCTCGTCGCGTCGGAGCGGCTGGATGGTCTTTCCGAGCACCAGTTCCTCGAGGTTCGGGGCGAAGGGCTGACCGTCCATGCCGACCCAGGGGCCCGCGGTGGTGATCGGTCCCACGCCGCAGCCGGACGACCGCTTCCCGTCGAGCCCCTGGATCCGGCAGTAGGCGTCGCTCGTCGGGTCGGACATCCAGGCACGGAACGTTCCGTGAAGTCGGGCGGAGGACGCGAGCGCCTGGCAGATCGCGTCGGCGGCGGCGAGGCCGGTCTTGCCGCCCGACTCTCCCCAGGAGGCGAGGTTGCCCGTGCCCTGCCTGGAGGTGACGAAGGCGACTCGCTGCGGCATCACCTCCACCGCGGCGTCACCCGAGGCGGACTCCGTGGAGGCACGGACGAAGGTGGTCCCACCGATGGGCCCTCCCGAGGCCATGCCCGACACCAGGATCGAGGCCACCTGGGCGTTGCCGGTCGTCCAGGTGACGAGGGTGGTCACGTCCTGGACCGTGGCGTCGCTCATCGCTCCCGTCGCCATGTACTGCTGCCGGCCGCCGCGTACGACGGTCGCCGTCGGCGGCGTGACGACGATGGAGAGCGGGATGGGCGGCGCGACGGTCAGCGTTCCCTGGCCCGTCACGCCCCGGGCCGACGCGACCACCTCCGAGGTTCCCACGTCAACTCCCTGCGCCTTTCCGGCGGCGTCGACAGTCGCGACCGTCGCGCGGGAGGTGGACCAGGTCACCGTGCCCGTCACGGGCTCGGTGCTGCCGTCGGTCATGGTGAACGTCGCTGCCTCGAACGTCGCCGAGAGCCCCTTCGGGACCGTGGCCGTCGCTGGCGTCACGTTCACGTGGATGGGGAGGGCCGGTCCCACGATGATCGGCACGCTGTCGGTGACACCCTCGATCTGGGCCGAGATGGTGGCGGTTCCCGCTGCGCGCGCGGATGCCCGGCCCGGGGCGACGATGCTCGCGATGGATGCGTCCGACGACGTCCAGGTCGCCGATGAGGTCAGGTCGCTGCGCGACCCGTCGGAATAGGTCCCGGTCGCGGTCAGGGTCGTGGAGAGCCCCTTGGCCACGGTCGCCCCGGACGGCGAGAGCACGAGGGAGGTGAGGGTGCGCGCCGTGCCGCCGCCGCAGGCGGCGACGGCCAGGGAGAGGATCAGGACGAGGGTGCGTGCGCGGGAGTGGCTCACGAGACTCCTGGAGGGTCGTGGGTTCGCTGGAGGTGGACGGTGCCCCGCCGAGGAACCTACTTCACCCGGGGGCTGCTGTCACCCGTTTGGGTGCAGGACTGCGAGTGCGTAACATCGACGAGCTGCCCGACGATTCGTGACAGGGAATCGGCACCCCGGCGCACCCGTGTGGCGACCTGGGAGGGCTGAGCCTACAGTGCGCGGAATGGACCTCCGCATCGCCCCCGCCGGCGACTGGCTCGTGCTCCTCGACGGGGACGAGCCGATCCGGACGCCACGCGGCTCGCCCGTGGTGAGCCGCCACCGTGCGCTCCTCGAGGAGGTGGCCGCCGACGTGGACCGCTGGGGCAAGGACCCCACGGCGAAGACCACCACCTTCAGCCTGCAGGCCTCCTACCTCGACTTCGGGCTGCGGGTGAAGCGCTTCGTCCTGGAGGAGAACACCGCCGCCATCTGGCCCGACGACCTCTTCGCGACGGGCCTCGCCAAGGACGAGTTCCGCGCGGCGCTCTCGGGGCTCGCGCTGCGACCGCTCATGGCCGCGATGACGGCGGGGCACGTGCTCCGGAGCGCGGTGCTCGGGCTCCGGGTCGTCACCACCGGCGACGACCTCGTCCCGCTCACCCGGGCTGCGTGTGGACGGTTCTCGCCCACCGCCTTCCACACCCCCACCGACCGGGACGAGGAGTTCTGCGCCGGGGCGTGCTGCGGGGCGTCCGCCGTCGACGCGGCGGCCTTCCGGGCCCGCTGCGCCCTCTTCCCGCTCCTCGACAAGCTGCGCCGCTGGTCCGCCTTCCCGGAGGAGGTGGAGAGGGGCGCGTAGCCGCGTGTGGTGTCGCTACCTCCCGGCGCCCGGGCCCGGCGCCGCCGGGACCCGCTCCAGGTAGGAGCGGGCCACGGCCTGGCCGTCGAGCCGCAGGACCGAGGCCATGGAGAGCAGCACGCCGCGCAGGTAGACCGGGGCGGGGAGCCGGTCGAACCGCTCCTGCTCGATGGCCTCGATCCAGGACCGCTGGAACCGGGTCCGCTCCGCCATCTGCGGCAGGGAGAGGCCGCGGGACTCGCGCGCCCGGCGCAGGCCGTCCCCGGTCCACCGTCCGTCCGCCGGGGGGGCGAAGGGCGCCGGGGCGGGAGTCGGCGAGGGCGGGCGGGGCTCCGGCTCGACCGGCGGGCGGGCCATGACCGGCGTCGGGGACGGGCGTGGCCGCTCCTCCCGCTCCGGCGGCAGGCGAGCGTCGTAG
>JBAVCR010000417.1:0-4588 GCA_049586815.1 Anaeromyxobacteraceae bacterium | reverse complement strand
CCCCTCGTCGGCGAGGTGCTGCCGCGCCCAGCCCGGCGTCGCCTGGAGCACGAGCCCGGTGAACGGCGGCGCGGCCCGCTTCGAGGACTCGTTCCCGAGGAACTGGAGGATGCGCGAGTCCTCGGGGTACCAGGCGTCCCAGGCGGGCGGCGGCACCCCCGGGGCGTAGGCCGCGCAGACCGAGAGCGACGGCTCGCTCGCCGCGTCCTCCAGGAGGGCGCGGATCGACGCGAGCGGCCGGGGGATCCCTCCGGGGCCGGGGAGGACGCGCAGGACCTGCTCGGGCGCGAGCGCGAGGACCACGTGCCGGGCGACGATCTCCTCGCCTCCGTCGAGGAGGAGCCGGATCCGCTCGCCGGAGACGTCGACGCGCTCGAGCCGCGCCCCGAGCCGGATCGGCAGGTCGCGCGCCAGGTGCTTGGGAAACGCGGTGATCCCGTCGGCGAGGGCGATCCGCTGCTCGCCGGCCCGGAAGGCCTCCGGCTGGCACGGCCGTCCCGAGCCCCGGATGGTCCGCGGCCAGCCCTCGATCCGGTGCGGCGTCGCCTCCCGGACGGCGCCCAGGAAGCCGGGATCCCGTCCGTGCAGGAAGGAGACGCCGACGTCGTAGGCCATCCCATCGAGGCGGTGGGTGGCGCACCGGCCACCCACGCCGCGCGCGCGGTCGACGACGAGGAGCTCCCGCCCCGCCGCGGCGATCTCCCGCGCGCAGGAGAGCCCGGCGACGCCCGCGCCGCAGACCACCACGCCCTCCATGCTCATGCCCTGCCCCGGGGCCGCCGCGTCGGCCGCTTCACCAGCACCTCCGAGGTGTAGACCTCCAGCCTGGCGAGGGCGCCGGCCTCCTCGAGCACGCCGAGGACGGCCTCGAGCGTGGCGCGCCGGGGGTCGATCTCGAGGAGGGCCTCGGCGGCCGGGCGGGCCACGAGCAGCGGGAACCCGGCGCGCTTCCCGTGGACCGGACGGACCACGCCGGCGTCCCCGTCGCCCAGGCGGGTGAGGAGCGCCAGGATCACGGAGGGATGGGGCGGAGGCGCCTCCACCGGCTGGATCACCACCGCCTCCCAGTCGTCGGCTGCGAGGAGCGCGCGGAGGGCGGCCTGCATCGCGGAGAAGGGGCTCCCCCTGCGGGCCCGGTCGGCGACGAAGTTCTCCCGTGCGAGCCCCGACGCGGCTTCCACGGCGCGCGCATCCTTCCCCGCCGCGATCCGCAGCGGATCGAGCCCCGCTCCCCGCAGGGCCAGCCACTGCTCCGGGAGCCGCTCCGGGGATCCGCCACCGGCGAGGATGAGCGCCGCGATCATGTCCGCCTCCAGTCCGCCCTCGGGTTCGCCGCCATGGTACCCCGCGCCCCATCCGTTCCGACACTTCCCATTCGAGCCGTGCGAAACTGGCGCCCCACCTCGACGGAGGACGCGTGAAGCACACCCCCGGTATCCCCAGGACGACGATCGGCATCCTCGGCGCGGCGCTGACCACGGTCTCCGGCGTGCTCATCCTCGGCCTGGCGGCCGCCGCCATGCAGGGCTTCGTGGGGAGCCCCTACATCGGGATCGCCGCGTTCCTCGTCCTGCCGGCCTTCTTCATCCTGGGGCTCCTGCTCATCCCGTTCGGCGCCTGGCTGGAGCGCCGCCGGGTCCGACGGGCGACCGAGCGCGGCGAGGAGATCCCCCACCTGCCCGTCGTCGACCTGAACGACGACCTCACCCGGCGGCGGGTGCTCGTGTTCCTCGTCCTCACCGCGCTCAACTTCGTCATCCTGGGCGTGGCCGGCTACAAGGGGCTGCAGGTGATGGACTCGGTGGCCTTCTGCGGATCCTGCCACTCCGTCATGGACCCCGAGGTCACCGCCTACCGCCGATCCCCCCACGCGCGGGTGTCCTGCGTGGAGTGCCACATCGGCGAGGGCGCGAGCTGGTTCGTGAAGTCCAAGCTCTCCGGCGCCTGGCAGCTCATCTCGGTCACCTTCGACCTCTACCAGCGCCCCATCCCCGTCCCCATCCACAACCTGCGCCCGGCGCGGGAGACCTGCGAGGAGTGTCACTGGCCGTCGAAGTTCACCGGCGACCGGCTTCGCGTCACCACCTCCTACGCCGACGACGAGCCGAGCACCGAGAAGAAGACGGTGGCGCTCCTCCACGTCGGCGGCGGCCAGTCGGCCACGGGTCCCATCAAGGGCATCCACGCCCACGTGGCCCAGGGCGTGAGCATCCGCTACCTGTCGAACCCGAACCGGTCGGAGATCTCCACGGTGGAGGCCACCTGGGCCGACGGGAAGACCGCGCTCTTCCGCACCAAGGACTCGCCCGCCACGCCGCCTCCGCCCGCCGCGTGGCGCACCATGGACTGCATCGATTGCCACAACCGGCCCACCCACCGCTTCCGCGACGCCGGCCAGGAGGTCGACCAGGCCATCCTGGCCCACCGCATCGACGTCACCCTCCCCTGGATCAAGCGGGAGAGCATGAAGGCGCTTCGCGTCGCCTACCCGACCCACGAGGCGGCCCGGGACGGGATCACGAAGCAGGTCACCGACTTCTACCGGCAGCTCGACCCGGCGGGCTTCGCCGCCCGGGAGGCGAGCGTGAAGGCGGCCGCCGCGGCGCTCGGCGACATCTACTGCTGGAACGTCTGGCCGCACATGCGGATCACCTGGGGCACCTACCCGAGCTTCCTCGGGCACGACCAGGCGCCGGGCTGCTTCCGCTGCCACGATGGGGACCACGTCGACGCGGCGGGCAAGGCCATCTCGCAGGACTGCGGGCTCTGCCACACGCTCCTCGCGGTGGACGAGAAGGATCCCAAGATCCTCTCCCAGCTGTCGCCCTGACCCGGGCCGGGATCCGGGCTACCGGACGACGGCCCGGCGCAGCGCGGCCAGGCCGGCCTTCACGTCCGCGCCGAGGTGGACGCGCAGGATCCGTCGGCCGCGGCTCGCGAGCACCTCGTGGTCCCCGCGGGCCTGGGCCCGGCACAGCTCGCCGAAGCCGAAGCGCCGCCCCGGGATGGGGAGCGGCTCGGCGTCGTCGGCGGTGATCTCGAGGAACACGCCGCTCGACGGGCCGCCCTTGTGGAGCTGCCCCGTGGAGTGGAGGTAGCGCGGCCCGAACCCGACGGTCGTGGCCACGCGCGCCTCGTGCCCGACCGCCTCGCGGATCTCCTGCAGGGTCGCCGCGATCGCGGGGGTCGCCTCGAGATACGCGAGCAGCCCGAGGTAGTCCCCGGCGCCGAGGCGGGCCAGGTGGGCCCGGATCCAGCCGGCCGGCGATTGCTCCCGCGCGGAGGCGGCGAGCTCGCGGGCCGTCTCCGGGTCGGCGAAGAGGCGAAGGCCGTCGCCCAGCAGGGCCGGCGACTCCGGCGGCAGGGAGCCGGTCTCCTCGAAGGCGCTCGTCACCCGGCGCGCCGCGATCTTTGCGGCCTCCACGTCGGGCTGGTCGAACGGGTTCACCCCCAGGATGGACCCGGCCACCGCCGTCGCGATCTCCCAGCGGAAGAACTCCTGGCCGAGGTCGGCGGCCTCGGCCACCTCGATGCGGACCACCGGCAGCCCGGCCCGCTCCAGGGCGGCCACCGCCCGGTCCTCGTCGGACGTGACCGACGGCGCGTGGCGGACGTGGACGTACAGCCGATCGCTCCCTGCGCCGCGCGGCGTGGGCAGCCCCTCGCCGATGACCGGCACGACTCCCTTGCCGTTCTTCCCGAGCGACTCGGCGACGAGCTGCTCCACCCAGTCGCCCAGGGCGGCCATTCCCGGGGACGCCACCAGCGTGAGCTTGTCCATCCCGTCCCGCGCGGCGGCGGCGACGACGACGCCGAGGACGAGGCCCGGGTTCACGTCGGCGGACCGATCGGCGGCGCAGGCGTCGACCATGAGCAGCGCCCTGTCGAGAAGCCGCGGCACGCTCACGCCCATGGCCGCGGCGGGCACCATCCCGAAGTGGGACAGCGCGGAGAAGCGCCCTCCGACGCTCGGGACGCCGTGGAACACCTTCCGGAATCCCTCGCGGACCGCGAGCTTCTCGAGCTCCGTGCCGGGGTCGGTGACGGCGACGAAGCGGCTGCCGGCCTGGCCGCCCATGAGGCTGCGGGCGCGGTCGAGGAAATGGGCGAGCAGCGTCGCCGGCTCCAGCGTCGTCGCCGACTTCGACGAGGCGACGAAGAGCGTGCGGCGGAGGTCCACCTCCCGCTCCAGGGCCCGGATGCGGGCCGGGACGGTGGAGTCGAGGACGCGCAGCGCGGGGTAGCCGGGAAGGCGGCCGAACGTGCGCGCGAAGACGTCGGGGCAGAGGCTCGATCCTCCCATGCCGAGGACCACGACGTGCTGGAACCCCGCCAGGCGGACGTCCTCCGCCACGCGGCCGAACTCCTCACGGCGGGCGCGCTGCTGCTCCACGAGGCGCAGCCACCCCACCCAGCGATCCTCGTCGCGCCCCGTCCAGAGGGTCGCGTCTCCGCGCCAGAGGCGCGCCATCTTGTCGCCCGCGACCCATTCGGCGAGCGTCCCGCGCACCTCGCGCGCGAGCCCGGCCGGGAGCGAGAGGGTCTGGACGCCCACGGCCGGGGGCGCGGGGCGCGGGCGCGGCGGGAC
>JBAVCR010000416.1:0-2525 GCA_049586815.1 Anaeromyxobacteraceae bacterium | reverse complement strand
CGGTGGCGCTCGCCGACCAGCACGACGGCCCGCTCCACCTCGTGGTCACCGACGTGGTGATGCCGGGGATGAGCGGCCGCGCCGTGGTCGACGCGCTCCGCGTGCGCCAGCCCGCCCTGCGGGCGCTCTTCGTCTCCGGCTACCCGCAGGAGGTCATCGCCCGCCGCGGGGTCCTCGAGGGCGGCGTCGAGTTCCTGGGCAAGCCCTTCACGCCGTCCACGCTGGTGGCCCGGGTGCGGGCCATCCTCGACGCGGCGTGAGGGGCGGCGCCCCGGCCCCCGTCACTCCTTCTCGTCGGTCCCGAGCAACGCGCCGAGGCGCGGGGCCTGCGGCGCGCCGGCGCCCAGCGCGCGGACCGCCTGCAGGTGGTGGAGGAGCAGGTCCCGGTTGTCCCCCACCGAGAGGTTCTGCAGCTCGAGCGCGCCGATGCGGTCCTCCGGCGTGAAGGCCGGGTCCTCCACCCGCTCCATCGAGAGCTTGTGGGGCGCGTAGCTCATGTAACGGGCCTTGGTGTCGAGGTAGCTCCAGTCGTCGCCGCGGCGCAGCTCGACCGTGACCGACCCGGAGACCGACGGGGCCACCCACCGGGTGAGCGCGTCGCGCAGCATGAGCGCCTCCGGGTCGTACCACTTGCCCTCGTAGAGGATGCGCCCGAGCCGGCGCCCCAGCGAGGCGTAGAGGTCGAGCGTGTTCTCGTTGTGGATGGCGGAGAGGAGGCGCTCGTAGGTGAGGTGGAGGAGCGCCATGCCCGGCGCCTCGTAGACGCCGCGGCTCTTCGCGTCGATGACGCGGTTCTCGATCTGGTCGCTCATGCCGAGCCCGTGGCGTCCGCCGACGCGGTTCGCCTCGAGGAAGAGCTCGTACGCGGAGGCGAAGCGGCGCCCGTCGATCTCGACGGGCTGGCCGTTCTCCCAGGTGACGGTGATCTCCTCGGCGGGGATGCGCACCTCGGGCTTCCAGTGGGCGAGCCCCATGATGGGCGCCACGATCCGCATGCCGGTGTCGAGCCGCTCCAGGTCCTTCGCCTCGTGCGTGGCGCCGAGCACGTTGGCGTCGGTGGAGTAGGCCTTCTCGGTCCCCATCTTGTAGGGCAGGCCGCGGGACTCGAGGTACTCGCTCATCTCCTTGCGGCCGCCGAAGGCGGTCACGAAGGCCTGGTCGAGCCAGGGCTTGTAGATGCGCAGGTCGGGATCGACGAGGATCCCGTAGCGGTAGAACCGCTGGATGTCGTTGCCCTTGTGCGTCGAGCCGTCGCCGAAGACGTGGACCCCGTCCTCGCGCATGGCCCGCACGATGGCGGTGGTGGTGACGGCGCGTCCGAGCGGGGTGGTGTTGAAGTACTTCTTGCCGCCGGAGGAGAGGTGGAAGGCGCCGCACTGGATGGCGGTGATGCCCTCGCGCACCATGGCGTCGCGGCAGTCGATGAGCCTCGCCTTCACGGCGCCGTGGGTGAGCGCGATGGGCGGGATGTCGGCCGGGTTCGCCTCGTCCGGCTGGGCCAGGTCGGCGGTGTAGGCGTGCACGGCGAGCCCCTGCTCGGAGAGCCAGGCGACGGCGCAGCGGGTGTCGAGGCCGCCGGAGAAGGCGATCCCGAGCGCGGTGCCCTTCGGGGGAAGCGACTTGTAGATGCGGCTCATGGCCTCGGGGCGTACCATCGCCGCCTCGAGTGCGCAACCGGGGATACACCCATCGCGAGCAGGTCGGCCCCGCCGGGACGGGGAGGACGGTGCTCGCCCACCTCCTCTCTCGCCGGGGGACCGCTCCGGAGGCGGAGTGGCGCGCCCGCATCGCCTCCGGGGCCGTGCAGGTGGACGGCGCCCCGGCGGATGCAGGGCTCGTGCTCCGCGCCGGGCAGTGGCTCACCTGGGCGCGCCCCCCGTGGGACGAGCCGGAGGTCCCGCTCTGCACGGCGGTGCTCTTCCGGGACGAGCACCTGCTCGCGGTGGCGAAGCCCCGCGGGCTCCCCACCCTCCCGGGCGGCGGGGTGTTCCAGGACTCGACCCTCCTCGCCGTGGTCCGCCGCCTCGACCCGGACGCGGCGCCGGTGCACCGGCTGGGGAGGGATACCTCCGGGGTGGTGCTCTTCGCCCGCACGGCGCTCGCGCGGAACGCCATGCACGTGGCCCTCCGGGACCGGAGGGTGCGGAAGGTCTACCGGGCGCTCTGCGCGGGCCACCCGGCGCAGGACGCCTTCCCGGTCGATGCGCCCATCGGCGAGGTCCCCTACGCACCCACCGGCACCCTGCACGCCGCCACGCCCGACGGCCGCCCCTCGCGGAGCCGGGTGCGCGTGCTCGAGCGCCGGGACGGCCCTGCGCCGGTCTCGCTCGTCGAGGTGGAGATCGAGACCGGCAGGCCGCACCAGATCCGCATCCACCTGGCCTTCGCCGGCCACCCGCTCGTGGGAGACCCGCTCTTCGGCCCGGGCGGCCTGCCCATCGCGGGGGGCCGGGCGGTTCCGGGAGATCCGGGCTACCTGCTCCACGCGCACCGCATCGCGTTCGCGCACCCGGCGACCGGCGCAC
>JBAVCR010000415.1:0-11976 GCA_049586815.1 Anaeromyxobacteraceae bacterium | reverse complement strand
GTCCAGCGCCGGGTGGAGAGCGGCGAGGCCCGTCCGCCCGAGCTACCGCGCGTCGAGGTCGAGCTGGAGCGGGCCCGGCTCGCGCTCTCCCTGGCCGAGGCGCGCCTGGCCGTCCGGCGCGACCAGCTCGGCATGTGGATTGGCCGCCCCGTGCCCGGCGTCGCGCTCGACCTCACCCGGGCCCCCGCGGTTCCCACGCTGGCGGAGGTGAAGGAGCGCGTCGCCGCCGACCAGCCGCGGGTCCGCGCCGCGCTGGCCCGGGTCGAGGCGGCCCGGAGCGAGCTCCACGCAGAGCGGAACCAGCGGATCCCGTCGGTGAGCGTGGGCGCCTACGCGCTCTCCGAGGTGGACCGGCGCGCCGCCGGAGGTGCGCTCGGGCTGGAGGTCCCCATCTGGAACTGGAACGCGGGCGGGGTCTCGCGCGCCACGGCCGCCGAGGCCGCCGAGGAAGGCCGGCTCGAGGCCATGCGCATCGAGTCCTCGTCGCTGCTCGTGGAGGCGTGGTCGACCTGCACGCAGATGCGGGACATGGCATCCCGCCTTCGGGCCGAGGTCGTCCCCCGGGCCGAGCTCGCCTCCACCAAGATGGAGCGGGCGTTCCAGCTCGGGGAGGCCTCGCTGCTCGAGGTCCTGGATGCCCGCCGCACGCTTCTCGAGACGCGGCGGGAAGCCCTGACCGCCGAGCTCACCCAGCAGCTCGAATGTGGAACCCTCGCCATCCTCGCCGGAGGAGACCTCCGATGAACCGCACCGTCCTCGCTCTCGCCGTCGTCGCGGTCTCCGCTTGCCGCGCCCCGGAGCGCGCCCCGGCGGCCGCCCCCACCCCCCCGGCGCACGACGATCACGCCGCGAAGGCGTCGGACCTCGACCGCCCCGTGAGCGAGCTCTTCGCGGAGCGCTGCGAGCACGCCCGGCCCACGTTCGAGTGCGACGAGTGCCGCTACCAGGTCGGCGTGGTGCGCCTGCCCGAGAAGCTCGTCGCGGACGGCCTCGTGAAGACCGCCCGGGTCGAACGCCGCCGCACCGAGAAGCCGGTCTCGCTCACCGGCGAGGTCCGCTTCGCCGACCGCCGCGTCACGCACGTCTCGCCCCGCGCGGAGGGCATCATCCAGCGGGTCTTCGTGGGCCCGGGCCAGAAGGTGGAGAAGGGGCAGCCGCTCCTCGAGATGGAAAGCCTCACGCTCGGCGAGGCCGAGAGCCACCTCCGCGAGACGCAGGCCTCCCTCACCCTCGCGCGCAAGGCCTTCGACAGGCAGGCGGCGCTCCGGGCCGAGCAGATCACCTCCGAGAAGGAGTACCTCGCCGCCCGGCAGGAGATGGAGGCGGCGAGCATCCGCGCCACCGCCGCAGCGGACAAGCTGCGCCGGCTGGGACTCGGCGCGAACGAGGTGGAGGCGCTGCGCGGAGACGGGGCGCCGGTCACGCGCGGGATGCTCGTCCTGCGCGCTCCCACCTCCGGCACGGTGCTGGAGATGCACGCCGTCCCCGGGGAGGCGGTGCGCCCGGACCAGAGCGTCTTCACGCTCGGCGACCTCTCCCAGCTCTGGGTCCTGGCCGACGTCTACGAGGCCCAGTTCCCGGAGGTGCTGGCGCACGAGTTCCACGGGGACATGAGCGCCACGGTCACGGCGCGGGCGTTCCCGGGCGAGAGGTTCCCGGCGACGGTCGACTTCGTCGCCCCGGCCATGGACGAGAAGACGCGGACCATCAAGGTGCGGGTCGGAGTGCCCAACCCGAAGGGCATGCTCCGCGCCGGCATGTTCGTGAACGTGGAGCTCCACCTCCCCACCGGGACCGAGGCGCTCGCCGTCCCGGCGGCGGCGGTGCTCACCGACGAGGGGCGCACCTTCGTCTTCGTCCGGCACCACGGGGAGTTCTGGGTGCGCCGCCCGGTGGAGCTCGGGGCCCGGTCCGGGGGATGGGTCGAGGTGAGGCAGGGGCTCCAGGGCGACGAGACCGTCGCCACCGAGGGCTGCTTCCTCCTCAAGTCGGACGTCCTGCGCTCGAAGATGGGCGCGGGCTGCGCGGACTAGGGGACGCCATGAAGATCGTCTCCTGGCTCCTGCAGAACCGCCTCCTCGTGCTGCTCGCGACGGCGCTCCTCGCCGTGGGCGGCGTCGTGGCCTGGCGCAGCCTTCCCATCGACGCCTTCCCGGACGTGACGAACACCCAGGTCATGATCCTCTCCAAGGCGCCGGGTCTCGCCGCCGTGGACGTGGAGGAGCGGGTGAGCTTCCCGGTGGAGCAGGCCATGCGCGGGCTGCCCCGCGTGAAGCAGGTCCGCTCGCTCTCCAAGGCCGGGCTCTCGCAGGTGGTGGTGATCTTCGAGGACGGCGCCGACACCTACTGGACCCGGCAGGTGGTGTTCGAGCGGCTCGCCTCGGTGCGGGAATCCCTCCCGCCCGGGGTCGCCCCCGAGCTCGGCCCCATCAGCACGGGGCTCGGCGAGATCTTCCAGTACACGCTCGACAGCGACCGGCACACGCCCATGGAGCTCCGCACCCTGCAGGACTGGGTGGTGGCGCCGCTCCTCGAGCCCGTGGCCGGGGTCAACGAGGTGAACAGCTTCGGCGGCGAGGTGAAGCAGTACCAGGTGCTCGTGCACCCCGACCGGCTGCTCAAGTACGGGCTCACCCTCCGCGACGTGGCGGACGCGCTGGAGCGGTCCAACGGCAACGCCGGCGGGGGCGTGCTCGTCTCCGGCTGGGAGCAGACCTACCTCCGGAGCGTCGGGCTCCTGCGCGACATCCCCGACGTGGAGCGGGTGGTGCTGCGTGCCCAGGACGGCGCCCCGCTCTACGTCCGCGACGTCGCCGACGTGGTCATCGGCGCCGAGCCGCGCCAGGGAGCGGTCACCCGCGACGGCCGCGGCGAGACGGTGGCGGGCATGGTCATCATGCTGAAGGGGGAGAATGCGAAGGAGGTCGTGTCCCGGGTGAAGGAGGCCATCGCCCGGGCCGAGGGCACGCTGCCGAAGGGGGCGCGCATCGACGTGTTCTACGACCGGACCTCGCTCGTCGAGGCCTCCATCAAGACGGTCATGGACGCGCTCCTCGAGGGCGGGGCCTTCGTGGTGCTGGTGCTCTTCCTGTTCGTGGCGGAGCTCCGGACCGCCCTCGTGGTTCTCTTCTCCCTGCCCTTCACCTTCCTGGTGGCGTTCATCGTCATGGGGCGGGTGGGGCTCACCTCGAACCTCATGTCGCTCGGCGGCCTCGCCTTCTCGGTGGGCATGGTGGTGGACGCGTCCATCGTGGTGGTCGAGAACGTGCGGCGCCACCTGGCGGAGGCCCCCTCCGCGGAGCCGCGCCGGTCCGTGGTGACCCGGGCCGTCGCCGAGGTGGCCCGGCCGGTCGGGTTCTCCGTCCTCGTCATCGCCGTCATCCTCGTGCCGCTGTACTCGCTCCAGGGCGTCGAGGGGAAGATGTTCGCCCCCCTCGCGAGCACCATGCTCATCGCCCTGCTGGTCTCCCTCGCGGTCGCGCTCACGGTGATCCCGGTGCTCTGCGACGTGGCGCTGCCGCGCGCGCCGGAGAAGGAGTTCCGCCTCGTCCGCCGCATCAACGCGGGATACGTGCGGCTCCTCGACCACGTGCTCGCCCACCCGCGGCGCGCGCTCGGCACCTCGGTCGGCCTGCTCGTCGCGGCAGCGCTGCTCACCCCTCTCTTGGGGACGGAGTTCATGCCCCCGCTCGACGAGGGGGCCATCGCCATCAACGTGGTCCGCCTCCCCAACGCCTCCATCGAGGGATCGGTCAAGGTGGCGACCCACGTCGAGAGGGTACTGCGCGCCTACCCCGAGGTGGCGACCGTGGTCTCGAAGACCGGGCGCGCGGAGATCTCGGAGGACCCCATGGGCCCGGAGCAGACCGACGTCATCGTCGTGCTGAAGCCGAGGAAGGCCTTCTCCGGCGCCCGCTCCCGGGTCGAGCTGGCGGACGCGATGCAGCGCGAGCTCTCGGCGATTCCCGGCCTCCGCTTCTCCTTCTCGCAGCCCATCGCGCTCCGGGTGAACGAGCTCATCTCGGGAGTGAAGAGCGACCTCGCGGTGAAGGTCTTCGGGCCCGACCTGGAGGTCCTGAAGGGCTTCGCCGACCGCGTCGGGGCGGCGCTCCACGGGGTGAAGGGGGCGCGGGACGTGAAGGTCGAGCAGGTGTCCGGCATGGACCAGATCGACCTCGTCATCGACCGCGAGGCCGCGGCCCGGCACGGCATCGGCGTCGGCGAGGTGAACGACACGGTGGAGACGGCGGTCGCGGGCCGGACCGCGACCACGCTCATCGAGGGGCAGCGGCGGTTCGCGGTGACGGTCCGCTTCCCGGAGTCGGCCCGGAAGGACGCCTCCGACGTCGAGCGGCTCCTCGTGCGGGCTCCCGGCGGGGAGCGGGTGCCCATCGGGCAGCTGGCCGCGGCGACCCACGTCGAGGCCCCCGCCCAGGTGAGCAGGGAGAACGGGATGCGACGGGTCGTGGTCGAGGCGAACGTGAGCGGCCGCGACCTGGGCGGATTCGTGCACGACGCCTCGGAGCGGATCGCCCCCATCGTGCGGGAGCTGCCGCCCGGGTACTTCGTCGAGCTGGGCGGCCAGTTCGAGAACCAGCAGCGGGCGATGCGCCAGCTCGCCGTGGTGGTGCCGGTGGCGCTTCTCCTCGTCCTCGTGCTCCTCTACCTGGCGCTCGGCTCGCTCGGCGACTCCCTGCTCGTGCTCGTGAACCTGCCCTTCGCGCTCGTGGGCGGCGTGGCGGCGGTGGTACTCTTCCGGATGCCGCTCTCCGTCTCCGCGGCGGTCGCGTTCATCGTGCTCCTGGGGGTCGCGGTGCAGAACGGCGTCGTGCTGGTGGCGTTCTTCCGGCAGCTCCGCGAGGGCGGCGCCGACCTCGCCACCGCGGTGCGCCGGGGCTCGGCGCTCCGGTTCCGGCCGCTCCTCATGACCGCGCTGACGAGCTTCATCGGCCACCTGCCCATGCTCTACGCGACGGGATCGGGCGCGGACATCCAGAAGCCGCTCGCGGTGGTGGTGATGGGGGGCCTCGTCACCTCGACGGCCCTCACGCTCCTCGTGCTGCCCGCCCTCTACGCCTGGAAGGAGGCGCGTTGAGCTTCCTGTCCGAGTTCGGGGTGCTGCTCGGCCTCACGGCCGTGAATGCGTTCTTCTCCGGCGCGGAGATCGCGCTGCTCTCGGTGCGGAAGTCGCGACTCCAGGAGCTCGCCGACGCGGGAGGGAACCGCGCCGCCGCCGCCCTCGCGTTGCGGAACCGTCCCGAGCAGTTCCTCGCCACCGTCCAGGTCGGGATCACCATCGTCGGCGCGAGCGCCGGCGCCTTCGGCGGCGTGGTCCTCGAGCAGCCCGTCGCCGCGCTCCTCGCCCGGCTCGGCCTGGGGATCTGGGCCGATCGGCTGGCCCTCGCCCTCGTGGTGGCGCTCGTCTCCGCGCTCTCCATCGTGCTGGGCGAGCTCGTCCCCAAGTCGCTCGCGCTCCGCTCCAGCGAGCGGTTCGCCCTGCTCGCGGCGCCGGTCCTCCTCCTGCTCGCCCGGGTGACGCGGCCCGTGGTCTGGCTGCTCACCGCCGTCTCCAACGTCTTCCTCCGGCCGTTCCACGACCACACCACGTTCACCGAGAGCAGGCTCTCGGCCGAGGAGCTCCGGCAGCTCGTGGAGGAGGCGGCCGACGCGGGCTCGGTGGACTCCCGGGCCGGGGAGATCGCGACGCGCGCGCTCGACCTGGGGAGCCTCCCGGTGAGCGCCGTCATGGTCCCGCGCGGCTCGGTGGCCTCGCTTCCCGTCGGGGCGACGGCCGACGAGGTCCGCGAGGCGCTCGCCCGGTGGCACTTCGGGCGGCTGCCGGTGACCGGGGACTCGGAGGACGACGTGATCGGGTACGTCCTCGCCCGGGAGCTGTACGCGCAGCTCCTGTCCGGGCGCCTCGACCTGCGGGGCGCGCTGCGTCGCCTGCCCTACTTCCCGGAGCAGATGAAGGCGGTGCAGGTCCTCCGGTCGCTGCAGGCGGCGCGCACCCACATCGGCGCCGTCGTGGACGAGCACGGGATCATGATGGGGGTCGTGTCGGTGGAGGACCTCGCCGAGGAGGTGCTCGGCGAGATCGTCGGCGAGACCGAGACCCCCGAGCCGGCCCTCGAGGCGGAGGGCCCCGGGACGTGGGTCGCCCCGGGGGCGATGCCCGTGCACGAGATCAACCGGGAGCTGGGAACGGACCTCCCGCTCGATCCCAGCTGGACCACGCTCGCCGGCCTCATCCTCCACCACACCGGCAGCCTGCCGGCCACCGGAACGCGCGTCGCCCTGGAAGGTGGCGTCGAGGCCGAGATCGTGGACGCCACGAACCGGCGGATCGGGCGGGTCCGGCTCCGGATCCCGGCGCGCCGCGAGGGCGGGGGCTGACGCGTACGCCATCCGTCCCCTTTGCGGGATCGAAGGGGCGTGGCGGGATTCGCCAGGCCGACCCGTCCGCCGGATGCGGCCTGCACGGCGACCTCCGGCACGGCACGAAGCATCCAAAGGGTGGGAGCGGATCGGGCGGTGGACCTTGTCCTGCGTCCCGGGCGACCGCGCGCCTCGACCCTACTCGACGAGACGCAGGGTGTTCACGAGCCGCAACACCGTCTTCCCCTTGCCGTCGAGCTCGACGGTGGCGAAGTCGCGGCCTTCCTTCCGGTAGGTGGATCGAACGGTGCCGGCGCCCCGCCGCAGCCACAGGAATCCGTGCTTCACCTCGACGCGCGCCCCGACCAGGGTCGGGGGCGTCCGAGGACTGCGCGGCTTTCCCTTTCTCGCCATCGGCCCCTCCGCGTCAGGGACCGCGCGTGAAGGTGGTCACGAACTCGTCGGGGCCGAGCTGGGCCGTGCTTCCCCGCACCCCGATGGCCGCGGCCTTCTCGAGGATGGGACCGGGCACGTGCGGGGTGACGAGCTCGTAGGCGTCGCCGGGGGCGAGCGCCGCGAGGTCCCGAAGCACCTCCTCCACCGGGTGGATGCCCTGGGCCCGGAGGGGGCGGGCATCGAGTCGCTTCACGATCAAGGGAGCCTCCGTGCGGCCTACCCCGCCGTGCCGAGCAACCTGCGCGCCACCAGCTGCCCGATGATCACGTTGGCGAATCCGCGCACGTCGCTCTGGAAGTTGGAGGGATTCAGCGTCTGGGTGATGCCGGACCAGACGAGGCGTCCCGTCGCAACCTCGTAGAGCGAGGTCTCGACCACCACCAGGGCGTACTGGGACACCACCACCGGGACCGTGGTCGTCGCCCAGACGTTGGGGCTGCCCCACGTCGGGCCTCCCCAGGTCGAGACCGAGGTCGTCACCATCATGGTGGCCACCTGGGTCTGGGTGTCGACGCCGAGCACCCGGATCACGAGAACGCCCTGCGCGCCGGACCGCCTCAGGGCCTGGGTGAACGGCTCCGCGGCGTTCCGCTCCTCGTCGGAGACCACCGCCCAGCCGGGGGCGGCGTGGACTCCCAGGGCCCGCAGCCTTTCCGAGAAGATGTCCTCGGCCAGGCGACGGTTGGCGACGTTGAGGCCAGCGGCCACGACGGTGATCCGGTGCATCGGCCCGCCGGTGAAGGTCGGGTCGTACCAGGCCGACTGGAGGGCGGTGGTCTGGCACCCGGCCAGGACGAGCGTCGCGAGCAGCAGGGAGGCCACCGTGATGGGCTTTCGCATGGTGGAGGCCTCATACCGGGAGTGGGCGGGACTTTCAATGGCAGGTGCCTGCCGCCTGCAAGGCATCGTGTCGGGCCGGCGAGCGGCGCCTTGAATCGACACTGGCGGCAGGGTACCGTTCGCGTCCCCCACGAGCTCGCGACCGTGGTTCGAAGTCGGGCCGGTGACGGGTGAACGCGTGGACGAAGCCATCGCTCCAGTCCTGGTGACGGGCGCCACCGGCAACGTCGGTACGGCGGTGGTGCTCGGCCTCCGGCAGCGCGGCATCCCGTTCGTCGTCGGGGGAATGAACCCGGATCGCATCCGGGCACTGCTGGGCGAGCCCGTCGACGTCGTGCCGCTCGACCTCTCGGATCCGGCCACCTACGAGGGCGCCGTCCGCGGGATGCGCGGCCTGTTCCTGCTGCGGCCCCCGCCCATCGCCGACGTGCGAGCGACCCTCGACGCCCTCGTGGACCGGGCGCTCTCGGCGGGCGTCGAGCACGTGACGTTCCTCTCGGTGGAGGGGGCGGACCGCCAGCGCTGGGTGCCGCACCACGCCGTCGAGGCGCACCTCGCGGAGACCGGGGTCTCGACGACGATCCTGCGCCCGGGGTTCTTCGCCCAGAACCTGGGCGGCGCCTACCGCGCCGACATCCGGGACCGGGACGAGATCTTCGTCCCCGCGGGGGCCGGCCGGGTCGCCTTCGTCGACGTCCGGGACGTCGGCGAGCTGGCGGCCCGCACCTTCGCGGAGGCGGCGCTGCGCCGGCAGGCGTGGACCCTGACCGGCCCCGAGGCGGTCTCGTTCGAGCACATCGCGGCGGTCCTGACGACGGTGCTCGGCCGGCCGATCCGGTACCGGGCCGCGAGCATCCCCGGCTACGCGGCGCACCTCCGCCGCGAGGGGGTGCCGTGGATGCAGGTGCTCGTCCAGACCGTCCTCCACGTGGGCCTGCGCTTCGGCAACGCCGCCCACGTCGATCCGGCCCTGGCCCGGCTCCTGGGCCGGCCGCCGAGCCGGATCGAGTCCTACATCGCCGATCACCGGGCCCTCTGGGAGCGCGCTCCGCGAGGGGTGTGACCACCGTTCCGCGGCTCCTCGTGATCGTTTCCGGTCATCCTGGAAACATGCCCCGACAAGCCTGGGGTCTGTCGGGGCTGGAATGGAGCGAGAAAGCCGTCACCTCACGACTCGCCGTGACCCTTCGCCTTTCCCGTTCCGTCGCCTTCCCTCCTGTTCCGGCCCGTCCCGCCTGGTGGTGCACGGTCGGGGCGCAGGTGGGGCACACGGAATCGGCGGTCCGCACCTATGCCGCCTTGACGGCGTGGACCGAGCGGAGGCGCCTACCGAGACTTGCCTCCGCGGCCTTGAGATCGTGATCGGACTGTAGATTTAGCCAGTACTGAGGCGACTGGCCAAAGGCCCGCCCAAACAGCAGGGCCAGTTCTGCCGTCACTGGTCGGGTCCCCTTCACCACCTGGGAGATGCGCATCGGCGATACTCCGATGGTTCGCGCGAAGGCGGCCTGGGATAGCCCTAGCTCCGCGAGCGCCTCCGCGAGGAACTCGCCTGGATGTACGACGATCGTGCTCTTGCGCATGGCTTCAGCCCTTCAGTGACAATCCACGAGTTCGACGTCACACGCGTCGCCATTCTCGAAGCGAAAACACACTCGCCACTGATCGTCGATGCGAACGCTCCACTGGCCAGAACGGTCGCCTCGGAGACGCTCCAGGCGGTTGGAGGGCGGCACTCGCAAGTCATCGACGCGGGTGACCGCATTCAGCTGGATGAGTCTCATGATCGCGCGTCTGCGGATCTCGAGGGGAACGCGGCGGGATTTGCCCGAAGAGTAAAAGTGCTCGGTTCCCGAGTCCGCGAACGTCCTGATCACGTCAGACTTATAAACGTATTGTTTACGTTGATCGAGTAGGCCGGCTCCGTTGGCCGTCGCGGGGCCTGAGGGCACGCTGGAGCGTCGCGCGGGCCCGCCTTGTCTTCGCGCCCACGGCCTCCGGCGCCCCCTCGCAGTACGTCGCATATTCGCGGAGCCTTGCCTCGAAGCGCACGCGAAGGACCGGGCTTGCATCCGCCAATGCGTCGAGGATCTCCCTGGCTTCGGAGAGGTAACGGCGCTTCCTGTCGACGTCCCAGCCCCTGGGCGGCGGCTCGAGGTTCGTCAAACGATCGGCAAGCTTCACGATCCAGACCTCGCGTGGCTGCTCGCGAATGCGCCGAAGGCTGTCAGCCATCCGCTCCGCCTTGGGCACGGCCTCGTCCTTCGTCAAGGCTTCCACGCCGGCCAGGACCTCCCGCCCGAATCCCTCTAGGATCTCTGCGCGGACGTCCATCTGGCTTCGTGCATCTGCATCCTCGATGGTGTCGTGGAGGACCGTGCAGGCCACGGCAAGGTCCCGGTCAACACCCTTGGCACCCTCCGTAGCGGCGATGACCTCCATCGCCACCTTCGCGACGTGCACGAGGTACGGCAAGTTGCTTCCGGGCACCTTCTGATTCCGGTGCCACTTGCCGGCCAAGGCGATCGCCCGCTTGTAGACCTCGGGGTCGAAGCGCCCCGCCCTCGAGCGGTGCCGGCCCAGCCGGCCGGCCTCCCGGAGCTTTTCCCGGATTCCTGCGATCAGCAGTCGCGGGTACTTCTCGGCCTCAGGGCCGTCGGCCGATCCGTATTCCCGGCGTTGCCAGTAGAAGAGGCACACGCGCAGGTCGTGAAGGGTGGCGTTGCGGCGAGATTTCGCGATGGCTTTGGCTTGCTCGAATCCTCCGACCTCGTCAAAGCCCTCATAGAAATTCGCAAAGTGGAGGATCTCCACTTCGTGGGCGTCCACCAAGGGCACGTCATCCAACGTCAGGCTCGCGCTGGGAACCACGGGAGGCGGCCAGCCTCTGCGTTCCTCCATGCGCTTCCTCGGCGACCCAGCCCGCCGCATCGTCATCGCCGCCTCCCTGGCTCACTCCGAGTGGGAACCGCGGTCGAGACGCCGGGGCGTGTCGAATGACGGCGCCTCTCACCCATTTCCGAGCTCCCGCACGCCACACGCCCGCAGCCAGCCGTGAGTCTCGTCGAGGGCGGAAAGTGGCGGCACGTACAGCACGCTCACGTCGCGGGCCCGGGTGAGCAGCACGCGATATGCGTTCACGCGGAGTTGAAAGGGATCACGCACCTTCGCGCCGCGCTTGTAGCCGCGAGCACGGCCGTTGGACCACGCTCCATCCTGTCGGACCAGGTCGGTCCCCCAGGCGAGCAGCGCCGCATCTAGCTCCAGCCCCTGCGCCTGGAATTCGGTCGCCACTTCTCCGAGACGTCGACAAGACCGCGGGTGCTCCCCGCCCTCGCAGAACCATGGGCCCGGAGCGCGGTTCATGAGCATCGTTCCTGACCAGTCGTTCGGGATCCCCAGGGCAGCCAGGTCGCGGTCCTTGGACGACGCCAGGAGGCCGTATCGCGCCTCGGGCGCTTCGCTGTACCTGGACCGAAGGTACTCCTTCGCGTCGTCTAGATTTCGCGTCACGAGGAGGCGGTGACCGCCATCGGTGAGTTCCTGGGCGATGGCCCGCATCGCCACCGGATCTCCCGGACTCGACAGCAGCCCGTCGACAAATTCGTGGATGCGCCTGGCCAGGTGAAAACGGATCTCCTTGTCGAGATTGAGGCGCGGCGAGGGCTCGGTCCGCTCGTTCGTGCCGGCGAACGCCTGGAGGGCGGCGGGCGGGCCATGGACGGTCCACTTCCCCTTCGACTCCGGCCGCTCCACGGCCCGCCGCCACTGGACGAGGCCCCCCTCCTCGCCTTCGTGAATTTCCTGCCCCGTGCCGATGAGCCCGATGACGACGCACCAGCCCGGAATGCGTTCGGCGAACTCGATGAAGTGCTCGGGCTCGGACTTTGCGGGGGTTCCGGGATGCTTGGCGGCAACCCGGGCCTCGTCCCAGGCCCGCTGCGCCTCGTCGAACACGAGGACGTGCTCCGGCGGAACCATGTGACCCTTGCGGGAGTACGTCTTCACGTAGTCCTTCACGCCACGGACGAAGGTCTTGCCACCCCCGCCGGCCTTCTTGAGCTCGTACTGGAGGACCTGGACGAGAGGCCCGTTCCCCGAGAGGAACACCGCCGGGACCGACGGCCTCCCGTCGGCCCGGTCCACGGCCAGGTCGGCGAGGAAGTCTGCGTGGATGCGTGTTCCGGGCCATTCCGATCACCGATTCCGGGGCAAGCCGATCACCCATTCCGGCGGAAGGCGATCACCGATTCCGGAGCAAGCCGATCGCTGAACGCATGACCGGGTGACCGAGGCAAGACG
>JBAVCR010000414.1:0-9744 GCA_049586815.1 Anaeromyxobacteraceae bacterium | reverse complement strand
CTCGACACCACCGTGGACGTCCCCGCGGGCCTCGGCGCCGACGCCGCCGCGCCCGCCGTGGAGTCGCCCGCCGCCTCGACGCTCGCCTTCGCGCTCCGCCCCGTCGTCGGCGTCGCCGTCATCGTCGCCATCTTCGCAGGCCTCCGCCTCCTCCGCCGAAAGGGATCGTCATGAAGGCTGTCCGTGCAGTGGGAGTGCTCGTCGTGGTGCACGCCCTCTCGGCCGCCGCCCCGGCGCGCGCCCACCACGGAACCGCCGGCGTGGGGATGGCGGGGCCGGAAGGTCCGGGAGCCGCCATCGAGACCTCGTCCGCGATCCCCCTCCCGCAGGGAAGCCTCTTCTTCATGGCCAAGGCCGAGTACGTGCCCTACCGGCAGTACGAGTTCGCGGCCCCGGAGAACAAGGTCTACTCGCTCTACGACACGCTCGTCGCGGGCTACGGCATCACGCCGTGGCTCAGCGGCTACCTCTTCCTCCCCTACAACGTGAAGTCGCAGGACGGAGTGGGCACGAACGTCGGGTTCGGCGATCCCGGGCTCTACGTGCAGTTCGCCTTCAAGTACGACGAGGGGTTCCGGCTCGTCCCCCCGAAGGAGAGCCTCGACGAGCTCGCCGACTGGCACTTCTCCGTCTTCGGCTACCTGACCCTCCCCATGGGACCCACGACCTCCGCCACCCGCTCGCTCGAGTGGTACGAGCCCGAGATGCAGACCGGGTTCGGCTCGCCGAGCATGCAGATCGGCCTCGCGGCGACGAAGCAGCTCTCCCCCGACCTCACCTGGCTGGCCGACGCGAGCTACCAGTACTTCGTCCCGCACACCTATCCCTTCACCCGCTACCAGTTCGGCGCCGAGACCCGGGTGAACACGGCGCTCGCCTGGCGCGCGATCTCGACTCCCGGATTCCGCTTCGACGTCACCGGCGAGGTGAACTTCCTCGACGTCCAGCGCGATCGGGAGGAGAACGCCGACGGCGCGATGGAGCCGCTCCAGGCGTCGGGGGGCGCCATCCTCTACGGGGGGCTGGGCGTCCGCGCCTACCTCGGCCGCTTCTCCGCCGCGCTCGCGGCCCGCACCTCGTTCGCCCGCTGGCTGAACGAGGGCCAGGACCAGCAGGGCTCCGAGGGGCTGGAGTGGGTCCGTGTCGCGCTCAGCCTCTCCTACGTCTTGCCGCTCTAGACCATGCACGTCCCCGACGGCTTCCTCTCGCCGGCCATCACGCTTCCCGCCTGGGGCGCCGCCGGGCCGCTCTGGTACTGGTCGGCGAGGCGCAGCTTCGGGGCGTCGGTCGCGGAGAGGCTGCCCGTCATGGGCGCCCTCACCGCGCTCGCCTTCGTCGTCCAGAGCATCATGATCCCGGTGCCCGGGGGGACCTCCATCCACATCACCGGGGCGGCGGTCCTGGCCATCGTCTTCAACCCCGGCGTGGCCTTCGCCTGCGAGTCTCTCGTGCTCCTGCTGCAGGCGGTCCTGCTCGGGGCGGGGGGCATCACGGTGCTCGGGGTGAACGCGCTCGCGATGGGGCTCCTGGGGCCGGCGGTGGCCTGGCTCGTCGACCGGGGGCTGCGGCGCCACTCCGGCCGCGTCGCCGCCTTCGCCGGGGCCTACCTCGGGCTCCAGGCGGCCACGCTCGGCCTGTCCCTCGTGCTCGGCCTCCAGCACCACCTCTCGCCGGCCTACATGCCGGTGCCGTTCCCGGTCACGCTCGCCGCCATGATGGTCCCGAGCCTGGCCGTCACCGGCGTCGTGGAGGGTCTCTACACCGTGGCCACCCTGGCGCTGCTCCGGAAGGCGAGGCTCCTTGACCCTGCGTGAACCACGACGGAGCCAGCTCCTCCTCCTCGGGGGCGTCCTCGCGGCCTTCGTCCTCTCGGCCCTGACCGACCCGCGCGCCCTCGGCGCGGCCTGGGCGGTCTCCCTGGTCGCCTTCCACCAGGGCGTCCCCGGCACGCTGCGGCGCGTGGCCGTGGTGGTGCTGCCCCCGGTCCTGGCGCTCACGCTCGGCTCGTGGGCGTGGCTCCTGCTGCTCGGCTCCCCCGACGTGGCGGCGCGCCCCTTCGCGGCCATGGCGCTCCGGACGCTGCTCATCGCCTTCGTCACCTTCTCCGTGCTGGCCCGGGCCGACCTCCTCCGCGCGCTGGCGCCGTTCCCGGTCCCGTCGCGCCTCCTCGTGCTCTGCCTCGCGCAGATCCACGCCCTGCGGCGCGTCCTCACCGAGTCCCGGGAAGGATTGCGGAGCCGGATGGCCCGGCGCCCGGGCACCACCGAGACGATCCGCAACGCCGGGGGGATCACGGCGACGCTCCTCACGCTCTCCACGCGCAACGCGCGCGACACCGCGGACGCCATGCGTTCGAGGGGGTTCTGAGGTGGCCGCCCTGGTCGAGCTCCGGTCGGCGGCCCTGCGGGTCGGGGACCGGGACGTGCTCCGCGACGTGAGCCTCGGCGTGGCGGAGGGCGAGCGGGTGGTGCTCCTCGGCGTGAACGGCAGCGGGAAGTCCACGCTCCTGAAGGCGATGGACGGGCTCCTCTTCCCGACCCGGGGAGAGGTCCGCTACCGCGGCACTCCCCTCACGCCGGGGCTCCTCGACGAGCCCGGGTTCCGGCGCCGCTTCCGGGGCGAGGTGGGGCTCGTCTTCCAGAACGTCGACGCCATGCTCTTCCACCCCACCGTCGCCGACGAGATCGCCTTCGGGCCCCGGCAGCTCGGCCTTCCCGACGTGGACGGGCGCGTCGAGCGCTGGGCGGCGGCCCTGGACGTCGTGCCGCTGCTCACCCGGCCGCCCTTCGAGCTCTCCGGGGGAGAGAAGAAGCGGGTGGCCATCGCCGCGGTGCTGGCCATCGACCCGCGCGTGCTGCTCCTCGACGAGGTGACCGCGGGACTCGACCCGGCGTCCTCGGCGCGCCTCGTCGACCTGCTCGGGGCCCTCCAGGGCCTGACGGTGATCACCGCCACCCACAACCTGAGCATCGCCGAGGAGCTGGGGGACCGCGCGCTGCTCCTCGACGCGCGGGGGAACGGCGTCATCCACGACGGGGCCGCGTCGGAGATCCTCGCCGACGACGAGCTCCTCGTCGCGAGCGGGCTCGCCCACCGGCACCGCCACCGGCACGGCGACACGGCCCACGCCCACTGGCACGTGCACGACCCCGAGTGACGGGGACCGGCCGAGGCGCTCCTACCGCAACCCCTCGCCGGTCGTGGCCGGGACGACCTTGCCGTACTTCACGCCCTTCGTGGAGACGAGGCCGTCCCCCATGGCGGACACGGCCTTCCCGGGGCCGCGCAGCACGAGCACCTCGAGACAGTTGTGCGGGTCGAGGTGCACGTGGAGCGCCGAGACCACCGCCCGGTGGTTCTCGTGCTGGATGTGGGCGAGCTTCTGGGACAGGCTCGCCGAGTCGTGGTCGTAGACCAGCGTCACCACCGCGACCTTCTCCTCCCTGCCGCCTCCCTCCGCCCAGTCCCGCTGCACGAGCGAGTCGCGGATCAGGTCGCGGATGGCCTCCGATCGGCTCACGTAGCCCTTCTCCGCGATGAGCCGGTCGAACTGCGCGAGCAGCTCGTCGTCCAGGGAGATGCCAACCCGCTCCAGCATGACGCCCTCCGGGGTTCCGTCGACTGCACACATTCCACCGGAGTCCACGGAGGGTCAAGCCATTCATCTCGCCGGGCGAAGGGCGGGCTTCGGCTGCCCTCCGCGTCTGCAAGGTCCTGCATGGCGGCGACCTCCTCACGGGCCCGTCCCACGGCAGCGGGCCACACCGCCTCCCTGAGGCCCGTCGCACGGACTGGCGTCGTGGCCGTGGGATCCACGAGGCGCCGGCCGGCGCAGGTCCCGGGACCGAGCAACCGCTGGCGCTCCGGCTCCAGGGCCAGCACCTCCCCGTCCTCCCCGGCCAGGGGGTTCTCGAAGTTCGACGGTGCGGGGTCGTTCGTGATGCGGTCGACTGCGGCGAGCCTCTCCTGCCCGCTCCCGTCCCCGAGCACGCCATCCGGGTGAGCTTCCTCGTGGCGTGGAGCACCTCTCCGGCGCCGGTGTCTGCCCGTCGCGGACGGGGCCGCGGAGGGTCCCGGCGCACGGCGACGCCGGGACCCCGCAGACCAGCCTGCGTCAATCGTCGTTCGAAATCCGGGCGACGTAGATGCCCGCCCATGTCACGGAGGCGTCCGCGCTCGCCATGCCGACGTTGATGGTCAGGAAGCTCGTCCCGTCCTTGCGTCCGTCGCCGCGGAAGGAGTCTCGCTCGATCCCCATCGAGGTGACGAGGAGCGCGGTCGTCCCTGATTCGTCCGCAGGCGGAGCTCCCGGGTCGATGGCCCACGCCGAGGTCCTGGTGTCCACCACCACCTTGAAGGCCGACTCCCTCGTCTCCGGGCCCCCCGCCATGTAGATGCCCGCGCCGCCGTCAGGTCGGACTGCCTTGAATGCGAGCCGGTAGCAGGTCTCGTTCGACCGTGGAGCGTTCACGGCCGAGAAGGCATTGGAGCGCCAGCGCGGCGGCTCGAACGTGTCCTCGCCGCCCTCGTCGCCCCCCTCGCCGGTGCCGGGCGGGCGACCCGAGTAATTCCAGAACAGGAAGTCCTTGAAGTAGGCGCCCGAACGAGCTGCCATGGCGAACTTGCCCTTCGCGGTGTCGTAGACGAAGAGTCCCTGGTTCACGGGTACGGTCTCGAGGTACTTGCCCGTGGGGATCCCATCGACGACCAGACTGTGCTCCATGCAGTACTGAATCACCGCCTTGTTGCCGTCCGCAGGGCAGGTGAGCTCGATCGTGCGGGTCTCCGGGCCCCATGCGGCCCAGAAGGCCACGTACCTGCCATCGAAGGAGAGCCCCTCGCCGAAGCGGGTGAACGTGTAGGGGGTACGCGTTCCAGGAACGTGGATGTTCTCGCCCTTGAAGTCCTTCACCCTGTCCCCGATCTTCACGAGGGCCTGGAGCTTGGGGTCCGAGACCAGCGGGGCGCGGTAGACGCCTCCCTTCGTGGGGTTCTGCTCGTCGTCAAAGCCGACGAACACCATGTAGCCCTTCGCGCCGCTGGGAGGCGCGGTGGAACCGAAGACGGTGTCGTGCCCGGGGATCTTCCGGGTGTAGCTGTCGGCGATCCGGACGACGGGCCTCGCTCCCCCCGAGTCCGCCGCCCTCACGTCGCGGAAGTAGACGCCGGTCCGGCCCACCGGATTCGCCGGGTCGGTGAGGTCGGTCCAGTTCCCCTTGAACACGATGGCCGTGGATCCGGCCACGCCCGGGATCGCGCCGGCGACGCCGGGAGCCCCCGGAAACTGGTCGAAGCGCGTGCCCGGCGCGGCGCCCGGCACCTGGAACTGCGGGAACTGGAGCGCGCCGGTGGCGAAGTCGGTGGCCGCGCCGACGAGGCTCGCGCCGGTGAACAGGGGCCCACCGCCCGGGCTCGCGTAGACGCCGGAGGTCCCGATCCGGGAGGTGCCGCCGCTCGCGTCGGTGACGAACTCGTAGACCGGTTTCGACTGGCCGCGGGTGGCGATGGTCTTCGTCATCAGGTCGATGCGGGGAATGGAGGGAAACTCGTTGAAGGTCGCCGGACCCGGATTCTTGACGTTGTTCGGCTGGGGCACCTCGTCGCCGGTCCGGACCAGTGTGGCGATGGCTCCCGGGGCCAGGCGGTTCGCCATGTCGCGGGTGAAGATCCCGCGCACCGGCCCCGGGTCGGCTGCCGCCGCGAGCGTCGAAGGCTCGGCGCTTCCCCCGTCCGACCCCTTGCTGCGGGCGCGGAAGACCACGAGCCCCCTGCCGTTCACGGATGGCTGGTTGTAGGAACTGAACTTCTTTCCCGTGGCGTCCGGAATCACCGTGGCGTTGTTGGCGACCGTCTCCCACGCGAACCGGGACGGAAGGATCTCCTCCGCACTCAGCGCCGATACCGCGAGCGAGGCGTCCTGCGCTCCCTCGTCCACCTGTCCGCCGCACGCCGCGACGGCAGCCGCACACGCCACGAGACAGGGCACGAGTGCCCACTTCGATCCACGCGTCGTCATCTGGGTCCCCCCCGGGATTCACCGACGGCCGGGATGGCCACCGGCTCCATGTGGTCTCGTGGTGCAGCTTAGGGGCGAGTCCCGGTGCGGCCATTCCCACGACCCGGGGTCAGTACAACACGCGAAAGCTTGGAAGACTTTCACGTTCCGATACACGAGGTGACCCGGGTCAAGACCTCGGCTTCCCGGCAACGAGGAGGCATCCCTCGTCGGGGGGGGGCGCCGGGTCTCCCGCTCAGAAGCGATACCCGACGCCAGCGAGCCCGAACTGTGCCGTGTAGCTTCCCTCCACGCTCGATCCCCAGGTGAAGGAGTAGTTCGCGAAGACGTAGAGCTCCTTCCAGATGGCCGCCTCGAACGTCGGCGTGACGGTGTTGTCGGTCGTGCTCGCCCGGTAGGGAACCAGGCTCTCGAACACGCCGGATCCCTGGGGTGAGCCGCCGCCTCCGCCCGGACCGGTGCCGGGTCCGCTCCCCGGGCCCGAACCCGCATCTGGGCCGGCGCCCGTCGCCCGCCCAGTGCCGTTGCGGAGCGCGGCCACCGGCGTGGGGACCGGTACCGAGGCGTAGAAGGTCTGCTCGCCGGTCTGCCAGGAATAGCCCAGTCCCAGGTAGATACCGCTGGCGATGCGCCCCTCCACGCTGGCGAAGATCCGGTTGGAGCTGGTCGAGTAGGCGTCGACGGCCGCCCATCGCTGCGTGTAGCCGTAGCCGGCCCGCACCGCCAGCCAGTCCCAGGGCTTTACCCGGAGTGTCGCCCGGAGCGCGATTCCAGGGCCGCTTCGCGCCGGGTCCGAATACCAGGACCAGGCTCCTCCCATGGCCGCGACGACCGCCACGACCTCGCCGATCCCCTGGATCCAGAGCAGGTCGAGCCCGGCGGAGTTCCGGCTCAGGTCCGTGGCGTCGGGGTAGTAGGCCCCGTCGTACCGGAGCCCGGCGGAGAGATGGGTCGTCTCGCCAGGGTCCCATCCCACCCCGAATCCCGCCCATCCGGCGACGAGCGCCGACCCGGAGGTGGGCTCGCCGGTCGGGGCGAGGGTAAGGTTGCCCTCGTAACCGCCCCCGGCGCCCACCTGTCCCTCCAGAGCAACCCGGGATTCATCCGACCCGAGGAGGAGCAGGGCGAGGCAGAGCCCGAGTGCCATGGCGCTCCTCCCGGCCGGACCGCGTCACTTCCCGCCCTGCTTGCCGCCTCCGGGCGACCCCGGACCACCCGGCTGCGCGGCGCCGCCACCGGCTGCCCCGGCGGCCTGGTCGCGGGTCCGCTCGTGGGCCTGCTCGCGGGTGCGCTCCATCGTGCGCTGGCGCAGCTGCTCCTGCTTCTGCTGGTCCGTGAGCGCCAGCCTCTTCTGCTCGCGCTGCTGCTTCTGCTCCCGCTGGATGGCCCCGAGGGCCTTCCCCGCCTGAGCGTCGGACTGGCCCTGCGCCATGAACTGGTTCATCGACCGTACCGCCTCGCACAGGCAGACGCCGCCGCAGCCGTCGCCGATGGAGTTGCGGACCATGGCGCGGAACTGCTCCTGGTTGCCGCCCCGCTTCAGGTACCCGTCGAGGTCTGCGCTCACGGAGGCCACCTCCGCGTCGGTCAGCTTTCCGTCGACCTTGAGGACGTCCTTGAGCCGGTCCCGATCACGGGCCCGGTCTTGATCCCCGGTTCCCGGAACACCGGTGTGCGTCGTGGGGTCCTTCAGCTGGGTCTGGTCCCGATCCTGCGTCCTGTCCTGGGCGTTTCCGCGACCGGCGATGCCGACTGCCAGGCTCGCTGCGAGCAACAGGCCCATTCTTGCGGTCTTCATCTGGACACCTCCGTGCTGACGTGAACGTCCGACTTCCACGTGTATGAACACCTTCACTCCACCTCGGGTGCGCGCAAGACGCCTCGGAACCGGCGACATGTCGTCGCACCCGGACGCCCTGACCCGGGCGCCCGAGGCGAGGAGCCGACCATCCACGCTCGATGGCCCGGGCACCTCGGAGGGAACATCGCCGGCCCAGCCGGCCTCGTCGTTGCCCCTGCTCGCGTCGATGACGATGGACCTACCCCGGAAGTGGCCCCGCTCGATGCCCATCTCCGCGACGGCCAGTCCCGCTCCCGGTCCGTCGAACGAGACCCCCTCGCCGAGCCGCGTGAACCGTGCGCGGGCCGATTCACCCGGCTCCTGCGATCCGATGCGGACGAGGGCCTTCCGTGCGAACCCGGGGGCGGCCCGGGCGGCGCGATCGCGCTCCCGGCAGGCGCCCTCCCGCTGGGTCGGATGCCGGGTCACACGATGCCTCAAGATGGCTCAGGCGCCGCTTCTGAAGGTGAAGACGTACGGGGCGAGCAACCTCGCCGTGGTGACCGATTTCACCTTGGCGGCCACCGTGACCGTGTAGTCGGTGAGTGGTGCAAGCGGCGCGACGGGTGTGAAGATTGCGGTCTTCGTCGTGGAGTCGTACGAGATCACTCCGGGAAGATCCCCGGCGACACTGCTCACGGTGATCGCGCCCACCAGGGTGGCGGGTTCCACATCCCGGTTGAAGGTGACCGTGATGGGATCGCCCAGCGGGACGCCCGTCGCATTGTTCGCTGGACTCGTGGACACGACTCCGAAGGATTCCGGAGACGTGGTGGTGAAGCTCTCGGTCGACCCCTTCGTCGATCCGGTCGAGTTGGCGGCAACTGCACGGTAGAAGTAGGTCGTCGCGGGACTCAATCCCGACAGGGTCGCCGTCGTCGGCTGGGGGCTCGTCCCGGCTCCCACCGCCTGGATGGCCGTCGTGGCGAAGGCGGCGAGGCCCGGGCTGGTTCCCCACTCGAACCAGGCGTCGGTCTCCAGGCCATTCGGGTTCGCGGTCCCGTTGAGCGTTGCACCGGTCGTCCCGACCCCCGTCGTCGTGAGCGTCGTCACCGCCGGCGGCGCGCCAGGGCGGAAGCTGAGCACGGCGCCCCTGCTCGTGCCTGCTCCATTGCTGGCTGCGACACGGTAGTGGTAGGTGGTTCCGGTGGTGAGTCCGGTCAGGGCCTGAAGGATCGCCTGGGACGTGGTTCCCGACCCCACCGCCTGGGTTCCCGTCGTGGCGAAGCTTGCGAGAGTCACGTCCGTTCCCCATTCGAACCATGCATCGGTCGCCAGGCCATTGGGGATCACGCTCCCGTTCAGCGTCGCTCCTGTCGCCCCGCCCGATGTCGCTGCAACCGTCGTGACCGCAGGAGGGCTGCCAGAAGACGCGGTCGTGAAGCTCGAGATCCGGCCACCTGAGAGCCCCGCATCGTTCTCTGCGCAAACCCGGAAGTAGTACGTCGTTCCCGGCGACAGGCCGCTGAGCCTGGTACTCACCGGCCGGTCCGCCAGTCCGTTGCCCACGTCCTGATGGGCAGTGCTCGCGAACTCCAGAAGACCGGGATCCGCGCCGTATTCGAACCAGGCATGGGTGGCAAGGCCGTCGGGATTCACCGTGCCGTTCAGGGTGGCGCCGGTCTGGTCGATGGACGTGGCCTCGACGGATGTGGTGATGGGCGTCGACCCGGCGCTGATGCCTACCCCACTCCTGAAGGCAAACAGGTACGGTCCGGGCAGTCTTGCCGTGGTGACCGATTTCACCTTGGCGTCGACCGTGACCGTGTAGCCGGTGAGCGGGGCACATGGCGCGCTGGGCGTGAAGATCGCGGTCTTCGTCGTGGAGTCGTACGAGATCGCTCCGGGAAGACTCCCGGTGCTGCTGCTCACGGTGATCGCGCCTACC
>JBAVCR010000413.1:0-7161 GCA_049586815.1 Anaeromyxobacteraceae bacterium | reverse complement strand
GGCGAGGAGCGCGACCGCGATCCCCGCCCTGCGGGCCCGGCCGCGCCGGATCTCCGCGACCGCGAGGCCGAGCGCGAGGGCGAGGGACGCCAGCGCGAGGGGAAGCGCGGCCCGCTCCGGGAAGCGCACCACCCACCGTCCGAGCAGGTCGAACCACACCACCTCGCCCCCGGGGCCGGCGGGCCGGGCGAGGCCGCGCACGAGCGCGAGCGCGTTCTCCCCCTGGTGCTGGACCGAGCGGGGATCGAGGTGGTCCCCGTCGTCCCGCGGGGTGTGGTAGCGGACCGCGCCGCGGATGAAGGCCAGGTTCGCTCCCGGCACCGGGAGCCGGCGGAGCACGGTGAGGTTCGTGTCGTTCGGGAGCAGCCGGTAGACGGTCGAGAGGAGCGAGCTGCCCACCGGACGCCCGGCGCCGTCGGCGAGCGCCTCGACCACCGCCCGGCCCGGCCCGGTGGTCTCGAAGAGGAGGCTCGGGCCGGCCGTGCCGCGCGCCTCCAGGTTCACGATCGCCCCCACCTCGCCGGCCTCCGGCCCGGCGAGGAACGCCTCCGCGCCCCCCAGCCCCGCCTCCTCGGCGTCGTCCACGAGCAGGATCACGTCCGAGTCTGCGGGCTCGGCCCGGAGCGCGCGGGCCAGCTCCAGGACGACGGCCACGCCCGAGCCGTCGTCGGCGGCGCCCGGACCGGCGGGCACCGAGTCGTGGTGCGCCGAGACGAGCACCGGCCGTCGCCCGCCCCGGCCCGGCACGCGCGTGATCACGTTCGAGACCGGCGTGCAGGTGAGGTACCGGTTGCAGGAGAAGGAGTCGACGACGCGCGGTTCGATGCCGAGGGAACGGAACCCGGCCACCACCGCGTCGCGGACCCGGGTCCCGGCGGCCGAGGCGGCGGGATGGGGAACGCCGTCGCCCGCGGCGGCGAGGATGCGGTGCAGGTGGGGGAGCGCCCGCTGCGCAGGGAAGTCCGCAGCGGGAGCGGAGGCGGGAAGCGGCTCCGGCGGCTCGATGCCGGCCCGTGTCGCAGCGAGGAGCGCTGCGAGGAGCAGGAGACCGGCGAGGTAGGCGCGCCCCGGCATGCGGGGCCATCGTCTCACGAAGGGAGGCGCGAGACCGCGCCCAGAAAAGGAGAGGGCCGGCCCGGTGACGGATCACCGGACCGGCCCGTGTGCGAGCGAGGGTCCTGCCGGGCTACTTCACCTGGACGGTGAAGGGACCGATCGTCGTGCCCACGGTGGAGCGGAGCTTGATCGCCCCGACGCAGGTGGCGGTGCCCTGGAACTGCCAGGCTCCGTTCACCACCGGCGCGGAGCCGATGACCGTGCCGCGGGCCGGGCTGCCGACCACGTCGTTCAGCACGCTGACCGAGTTGCCGACCGAGATGTTGCTCGTGCCGCGGAGCTGCCACTTGCTTGCGCGGCTGTCGCACTTGGCCGGGGCCTGGAACGTGAGGTTCTCGACGGCGGCGACCGTGACGGTCACCGTGGCCGGATTCGAGACCTGGACGGTGCCGTTCGGGCTCGCCAGGTTCGAGACGGTGTACTGGAACGTGTAGGTGCCGGCGGCCGCGGCCGTGTAGGCGATGGTGCCGTTCGCGTTCGCCACTGCGGTGCCCGCGGCGGGAACCTGGCTGACGACGACCGAGGCCGGATTCAGCGTTCCGCCGTTGCCGTTGTCGTTCGCGAGCACGTTGATGGTGACGGTCTGGCCGACCGTGGCGTTGATGGCGCCCGCGCCCGAGGGATCGTTCACGGCGGTCGGGACCGGGCCGTTCGGATCCGGGAGGACGTTCACGGTCACCGTGGCGACGTTGGAGGTTCCCGCGGCGCCGGTGATGGTGTACCGGAACGTGGCGATGCCCGTGGTCGACGGAGGGGTGTAGGCGATGAAGCCCTGGTTCGGCGCGATGGTCGGATCGGCCCGGCCGATGTTGGCGTTCGGCGCGAGGACGGCGAGGGAGGCGCCGTTCAGCGTCTCACCGGCGGGCGGGACGTCGTTGTCGAGGACGCGGATGATCACGGTGGGGCCGTTCTGGACGGCCTCCCAGGAGTCGTCGCCCGCGAAGGGGACGCCGGCGGGGAAGGTCCTGGTCGACAGGCCCATGCCGAGGTCGGCCACGCCCTGGCCGCCCGCGTCGGAGGCGACGCGAACGAAGGCCGGCGGGACGGAGACGCCGGTGGCCGTGAACTTCACCTCGGCCGGGTCGGTGGCGGCGTTCGGGCCCGGCTCCCGGGTGGCTCCGGGGAACCCGGCGAGGGCGAGGACGGAGGGCCCGATGCCGAGGCTCGCCGCGCCCTTGTCGCTCGAGGTGGCGACGACGGTGATGGTCGAGCTGGCGGAGTCATGGGTGGCCGACTTGATGGTCACCTCGTCGGTGACGTGCGAGGTGACCGTGGTGGGCGGCACGTCACCGCTGTTCGTCACGGCCAGGTTGCTCGGCACCACGCCCGGGGGGAACGGGATGCCCTGCGCGTACCAGTCGCCGAGCGCGGTGGGGCCGTCCATCAGCACCGGAGGAACGTTCTCGCCGCCGGCGGTGAGCTTCGGCGTGCCCTGTCCGGGGCTCCGGGAGGCGCGGGCCATCACGTCCACGCGGGTGGCGGTGTCGTCGCGGTTGTAGGTGGCACGCTGGATGGAGAGCGGGCTGCCGATCGGGTTCGCTTGCAGGTCGCGCAGCATGCCGGTCACGGTGAAGAGGTCCTGCCGGTAGCAGCCGTAGTTCGGGTTCCCCGTGTTCGGGACGGGGATCCCCGCCAGGTCGAGGGTTGGCGCGGGCAGCGGGCCGCACAGCTCGAAGTAGTTGGTGGCGAAGGGGCTGCCGGTGATGAAGCGGCCGGTTACGCCGTCGCCGAGGAAGAGGCGGCTGCCGGCGACGGCTCCGTTCGGGCCGAAGGGGAGGACGAGGGGCGCGGCGGGCGCGCCACCCGGACCCGCGTCGGAGTGCTGCAGGAACGGGCCGACGCGGCTCGACAGGGCGTCGGTGAAGACTCCGGGAGCGATGCCGATGTCCTCGCTGAAGACGATGTCGCGGTTTCCCACGCCCGAGGTCACGTTCGGGAAGGTCTCGGTGCCGTACGGGTGGGTCACGACGTAGTCGCCGTCGAAGGGCACGCCCGCGGTGACGCGGATGCGGGTGAAGACCACCTGCTGGCCGGCGGCCGGCGCCCCGGTCGCGAAGGCGGCCTCGAGGGCCAGCACCAGGATGGCCCGCTTGCCGCTCGTCGACGTGGTGAGCGGGTCGGAGACCACGCGGTGGTAGAAGACCTCGTCGGGGAAGCTCGTGGGGAAGGTGTACGGAAGGGCCGGCGGCGCGGCGAGGAGGCAGGCGGTCTCCTGGAGGCCGTCCGGGTCCTGCGTCGCGGTCGCGGTGGGGATGCAGATGTCGAGCACCGTGCCATTCAGGTCCTGGTACCAGAACGGGAAACCATGGCCGGGCGGCGAGGGCACGTTGGCGGGACCGGCCCGGTTCAGGTCGGCGGACGCGAGGCTCGCGAAGGCGAGCATCGTTGCGGCGATTGCGATCTTGGAGAGTTGCTTCATTGTCGGTTCCCTCGTTCGCGCGGCGGACTGTCGCGCACGACGGGGAGACACTTGACCTGGGTCAACCCCTGTACCGTGGTCAGGGGATACGTGGACCAGGGTCGTCCAGATTGCGGAATTCCTCGCGACGAGGCGGGGCGACGCGCGGGCTCAACCGCCCAGGCACCAGCCACCGACTTCATTGACGAAAGTTCGATCCGCGCCCGTGGTCGCCCTCCGGAGCCACGCGCACGATCCGAGACGGGGTTTGCACGCCGGTCCCACTTGGGGCGGCGGATCCCACCGGCGTCGGGTGTGATCAGCGGCTCGCGCCGCTCCGGCGGGGGGGCTGCGACTGCCGGTTCTCCGGCAAGCCCGTGGGCGGTGGTTCCGGCGGCGGAGGCGCGATCGACGCGGGAGGCTCGAGCGCGAACTCGGTCGTGGCCCGGTCACCCGGGGTGAAGGAGCCGCCCTGCACCACCTGGCCGCGCAGGGTCCTCTGCGCGCACTCCACGAGACCCTTCGTGGCGCTCCCCCAGGTCTTCACGGCGACGTCGAGGACCGCGAACCCGCCGCTCGCCTGGGCCTCGAGGTCGAGCGTGAGCACGGCCGGCAGGCTGCCGCGCATCGGGTACGACCGGAAGCAGCCGGCGAGCGGCTCGGAGAGCGCCACCTTCACCCGCCCCGGGGGCAGCTGCACGCGCCGGGGGCCGGGCGGGTAGCCGGGGGAGCCGGTCGCGCCGGTCGCGCCGGACGGGAGATCGGGGAGCGCCGGGGCGACGGGCTGTGCCGACGGGGCGGTGGGCGACTGCGACGCCGGGCCGGGTCCGATTCCGTCGGTGGAGAGCAGGACCGCCCCGATCGCGATCACGCCGAGAGCGATGATGGCGGCGGCGGCGAGGAGGACGAGCTTCCTCACGGCGACTCCCGGTCCTTCCCGGCCTCGACGAGCCCGTGCCGGGCCAGCTTCTCGTAGAGCGTGGAGCGGTGCAGCCCGGAGAGCTCGGCGGCCTTGCCCACCGCGCCGCCGGCCTCGCGGAGCAGGTCCTCCAGGTACTTCCGCTCCCAGGCGTCGCGGGCGGCGCGGTAGCGCCCCTCGCCGGCGATCTCGGCGGCCCGCGCGGCGATCTCCGGCGGGAAGTCGGAGACCGCGAGGTGGTCCCCCTGGGCGAGGAGGAGCGCCCGCTCGATGGCGTGCTCGAGCTCGCGGATGTTGCCCGGCCAGGAGTGGTCGAGGAGCGCCCGCATGGCCTCGGCGTCGGGGAGGAGCGGGGGCCGGGAGAGTCGCACGGCGTGCTTCTGCACCAGGTGCTCGACGAGGAGCGGAATGTCCTCGCGCCGCTCGCGGAGCGGCGGCAGCCGCATGGGCACGACCCGCAGCCGGTACCAGAGGTCCTCGCGGAACTTCCCCTCCTGCACCGCCTTCTTCAAGTTCTCGTTCGTGGCCGCGACCACCCGGACGTTCGCCTTCTGCGGCTTGCGGCTCCCCACCGGGATGAACTCGCCGTCCTGCAGGACGCGCAGCAGCTTGGGCTGGAGCTGCGGCGGGAGGAGCCCGATCTCGTCGAGGAAGAGCGTGCCCCCCTCGGCCTCGGCGAAGAAGCCCGGCCGCGCCTGGTCGGCGCCGGAGAAGGCCCCCTTCTCGTGGCCGAAGAGCTCGCTCTCCGCCAGGTTCTCCGGGATGGCGCTCATGTTGAGGGCCAGGTACGGCCCCTTGGCGCGGGAGGAGAGGCCGTGGATGGTGCGGGCCAGCACGTCCTTGCCGGTGCCGCTCTCCCCCTCGATGAGCACCGGCACGTCGGACGGGGCGATGCGCTCGGCGATGGAGACGACCTCCTTCATCGGCTGGCTCTTCCCCACCATGCCCTGGATGGAGAACTTCCCGGAGAGCTGGGCCTTCAGCTTGCGGTTCTCGCGGAGCAGGGAGCCGTGCTCGGCGGCCTTCTGCACCATCACCTCGAGCTCCTCCGGGTCGAAGGGCTTCTTGAGGTAGTCGAAGGCGCCCGACTTCATGGCCTCCACCGCGGTCTCCACGGTGGCGAAGGCGGTCATGATGATGACCGGGATCTCCGGGACCTTGGCCTGGAAGCGCCGGAGCCCTTCCAGGCCGTCGATGCCGGGCATGCGCAGGTCGGTGACGATGACGTCGAACTCGGCCCGCTCCACGGCGGGCAACGCCTCCGCCACCGACGCGAAGTCGTAGACGTCGAAGCTGCGCCCCAGCGCGCGCTTCACCATCTGTCGCGCCGAGTCGAGGTCGTCGATGACCATCACGCGCAGCTTCATGTCTTCTCCCTGCCCTCGGGCAGCCGGATGGTGAAGGCCGCTCCCCGGCCCGGGGCGCTCTCCACCGAGACCGAGCCTCCGTGGGCCTCCACCGCCTGCCGGACGATGGCGAGCCCGAGCCCCGTCCCGGTGGCCTTGGTGGTGTAGAAGGGCTCGAAGACCTTCGCACGGGTCTCTTCGTCCATCCCGGGGCCGTCGTCCCGCGCCTCGATGACGAGGTCGCCGTGCTCGCCGCGCCGGGCCGAGAAGCGCAGCACGCCGCCTCCGCCCGGCTGCAGCGCCTGGATGGCGTTCAGCCCGAGGTTCATGAAGGCCTGGCGGAGCAGCTCCGGGTCGATCCGGACCTCGGGAGCCGCCGCCTCGTAGTGCAGCTCCACGGCCACCTTGGCCGACTTGGCCGCCGGTCCGAGGACCTCCACCACCTCCGAGAGCATGGGCTCGGCCGACTGCACCTGCGCCTTGCCGGGCCGGGCCCGGGCGAAGACGAGGAAGCGCTCGAGGAGCCCGGCGGCGCGCGTGACCTCCCTCTTCACCGCCTCCAGGTCGGGCTTGTTGGGGTGGTCGGCGGGCAGCTCGCGCAGCGCCACCGCGTTGAAGCCGCGGATGACGTTGAGCGAGTTGCCGAGCTCGTGGGCGAAGCCGGCCGCGATGCCGCCCAGGGTGGCGAGCCGGTCGGCGCGCAGCACCTCGCGCGTCTTCTGCTCCACCCGCTCCTCGAGCGAGGCGATGAGCCGCTCGTTCTCCTGCCGGCGCTCCTCGAGGCGGCGCGACATCCGGTTCACGGCGGTGACCAGGTCGGCGAGCTCCCGGTCGGGCGGGACCGGCAGCTGCACGCCGGTCTCCTCGCCGAGCCGGTCGGAGGCCTCCACCACCTGCTCGAGCGGCCGGGCGATGCGGTAGAGGAAGTAGCTCGCGAGCGCGAGGCCGACGGCGATCCAGAACCCGGCCACGACCGCCACGCCCCAGGCCAGGCGCCGCGCGTCCCCCACCACCTCGTCGTGGGAGTAGTCGAGGTAGAAGGCGCCCACGAGCTCCCCCTCGCGCAGGATGGGCGCGCTCGCCACGATCCCCTCGGGGTGGATGAGCCGCTCGAGGGCCTCGAGCGGTGACGCACCGCGCTGGAAGATGCTCGGGGGGGCGTTCTGCGGGCAGGGCTCCTTCGAGACGCTGGCGCAGGCCAGGAGGCGGCCGGCGCGGTCCACGACCCAGACCCGGGCGAAGGGGCCGGCCTTGAGGACGCGCTGGGAGAGGGCGTCGAGCGCCTGCTGCCCCCCGGGCTCCAGCCCGTCGGGCAGGAGCCAGCGGGACCCCTGCGCCGCCGACGAGGCGGCGATGGCGCCACCCTCGCGCAGGAGGAGTTC